>CAJFUR010000125.1 GCA_904420215.1 uncultured Eggerthellaceae bacterium | reverse complement strand
GTAGGTCTGGCCGCCGAAGTCCAGCGTGATGTTCCAGCCGATGTTGGTGCCGCCGGGAATGTCCAGGTTGCCCGTGATGGCCACCAGCGCATACAGCAGGTGCACGCTCTGCACGCCATTGGGGTTCTGGTCGTTGGCCAGGCCCATGTTCAGGCCCCACGGCTTCTCGGCAAGGCAGCGCGCCACCGCGCGGATGGTTTCGGCGGGAACCTCGGTGACCTCTGCGGCCCATTCCACCGTGTACTCCAGGCAGCGCTCCTTGAACTCGTCCCAGCCGTAGCACCACTTCTCCACGAATTCGTGGTCGTACAGGTCTTCGTCGATGAGCACGCGAATGAGGCCGAAGGCCAGCGCGGTGTCGGTGTTCGGGCGCAGCTGCATGTAGTACAACGCGCGGGTGGAAAGCCAGTTCACGCGCGGGTCAACGTTGATCAGCTTCGTGCCGCGCTTCAGAAGCTCGATGATGGAGTGCCCCCACGTGCCGTCGGGATTGGAGCGCAGGCTGTCGCGGCCCCAGTTCAGCAGGTACTTCGGCTGCACGAATTCCGGGTCGTCGTAGCGCCCCGGCAGGCCGTTGGCGAAGTCGTACTCGATGTAGCCGGCGCCGCCAATCATGGAGCACACCGTGTCGCGCGGGGCCATGCAGGAAAAGCCGGTTTGCGTGTAGCACTGGTTCGTGGTCACGCAGATGCGGGCGGAGGTGTTGGTCATGTAGCGACCGGCCTCGCGGCCCGTGCCGGTGAGCACGGTCAGGCTGTTCGGGCCATACTTCTCCTTGCACTTCTTGATTTCTTCCTCGATCTTGTCATAGGCCCAGTCCCACGTGACCACTTTCCACGCGTCGGCCTTGCCGCGGTCGGCAGGGTCGCGGTACATGGGATGCACGATGCGGTCGGGATGGTAGATCAGGTCGAGCACGCGCAGGCAGCGCACGCACAGGCGGCCCTTGGTGATGGGGTCGTCCACGTCGCCTTCAATCTTGACGCACTTGCCGTCCTTCACGTAGGCGCGCACGCCGCAGCCCATGCCGTGGCACCCCGGAGGCGACCAGGGGGACGTGCGGTGAACCTCGGTCCCGTCCTCCAGAGTCCACATTTGAGGTGCAGCGTCTTCTTTGATGAATGTAGCCACTCTAAGACCTCCTCTTTCTTCTCGTCCAACTGCAAAACCAGCAATCCTTCGGTGTTCCAGAGCCCGCCGAAGCGGCGCCCTCCGCCCCACCTCGAAGCGAGGTCGAAGGCCGTGCCGGCGCATCCCTCCCTCGAATGGCAGCCCGACCGAACGACAGCGCCCGCGCAAGCGCCCGCCACCCCGCAGGGCGGCCTTGCATCACCCGCACGCGCAGGCGCGCCTGCCTCACCCGAAAAAGCCCATCGTCGCCATGAGCAGCAGAATGCCCGCAACGGACACCGAACAGCCCAGGAGGTGCATGAAGGCGAACCTCTGCTCCCCCGAGGTCACGTACATGGTCGGCTGGGCCGGGTTCACGTAGATGTGGTAGGTCTTGCCCGGCAGGAACGGAACCGCGAGTTTCCCTTGCCCCAGCACGAGGTGGAAGAACACGTTCGCGCTCCTGCCTTGATATTTCTTGCCCTTGTAGGTGTAGCGGAACTCGGGAACGGCCAGCACGAAAAAATGCGGCCTTCCCTTTTGCCCCAACCGATCCCCCTGGGAATCCCCCACGTATTCCGCAGGCGTTTCCACTTGGCAGAAATCGGTCTTCTTGGTGGCAATGACGTCAACGAACAGGATGAGGCATCCCAAAAAGTCACGACCACGGCAATTGCAACGCCCATGTCGAACATCACCACCCGTCCCGTCAATCGACGCCATCACCACGAACCGGGTCCGGCTCCAAGCGGCGGGCGCAGGAGCCGGGATCGAACACGTTCGGCCTACTTGGCCTTGCGCTCGGCCAGTGCCGCCTCGGCGACTTCCATCTGCGAGGAAGTCAGGCGATGCATGAAGAAGAAAGCAACGAAGCAGATGATCATGGCAATGGCGGGAACCATGAAGGTCATGAACGTGATGCCGTCCACCATGGAGGCGGTGACGTCCACCACTTCCTTGCTGTAGCCAATGGCGGCCAGGCCGAAGCCTGCAATGGCGCCTTGGAAGATCTTGCCGATGTTGGGGCACCACTGAATCGTGCCCATGATGAACGCCTTGGCGCTTTCGCCCTTCTTGTATTCCTGATAGGTGATGGCGTTGGCCATGCAGGAGAACTCGACGGCCATC
>CAJFUR010000124.1 GCA_904420215.1 uncultured Eggerthellaceae bacterium | reverse complement strand
GCTTACGCAGAGCCGCTTCTACCTGCTGGGCGGCCTGGGCGCGCGCCTGGAGCGTTCGCTCATCAACTTCATGGCCGACACGCATTCTTCGCGCGGCTACAAGGAATGGTGGTGCCCGGCCCTCGCCAACAAGGACACGCTCACCGGCACGGGTCAGCTGCCGAAGTTCGAGGAAGACCTGTTCAAGACTACCAGCGGGCTGTACCTCATTCCCACCGCCGAGGTGCAGCTGACCAACATCCACGCCGGCGAGGTGCTCGACGCCAGCCAGCTGCCGCTCAAGTACTGCGCGTTCACGCCGTGCTTCCGCGAGGAAGCGGGCAGCGCCGGACGCGACACGCGCGGCATCATCCGCGTGCACCAGTTCAGCAAGGTTGAGATGGTGAAGTACGCCAAGCCCGAGGAAAGCTTCGACGACCTCGAGGCCATGGTGGCCGATGCCGAGAACATCCTGCAGAAGCTGGAGCTGCCCTACCGCGTGATCAGTCTCTGCACGGGCGACATCGGCTTTTCGGCGGCCAAGACCTACGACTTGGAAGTGTGGCTGCCGTCGTATGCGGGCTACAAGGAAATATCGTCGTGCTCCAACTGCACCGACTTCCAGGCGCGCCGCGCCAACATCAAGTACCGCGACCCCGACCAGTTCAAAGGCTCGCGCTACGTGCACACGCTGAACGGCAGCGGCTTGGCCGTGGGACGCACCATGGCCGCCATCATCGAGAACTACCAGCAGGCCGACGGCACGGTGCGCGTGCCCGACGTGCTGGTGCCGTACATGGGCGGCGTCGAGGTCATTGCGCCGGAGAACGCCTAGCGCCTGCTGCGCGGGCGTGCGGGCGGTGCGGAAAACGGCGATGCGGGGGTCTATCCGGTGAGCGCGACCAAGCGATCTGCGGGCGGGCGCCCCTCGGTGTCCGGGCGGAAGCGCGCCGACGGGGGGCGCTCGTCCGGCGGGGTGGCGGGCGCGCGGCCGACGGCGGGGGGCAACGCCGCCGCCGGTGGCGCCACGGTCCGCCGCGCTCCAAAGAAGCGCCGGGTGTGGCTGCGCGTCACGGTGGGCGTGGTGGCGGCCCTCGTTCTGGTGGCAGTGGCCGTGTTCTCGTGGCACCGCTGGCTGCGCTTCGACGACGCGCGCGACTTTCAGGGAACGTGGTACGTGGCCGGCACGGCCACCGCGGTGTCGGTGGATGCCGAGGCCATCCGCCTGACCGACGACGTCGCCTACGCATACCAGCTGGATCCGTGGGCGAAGACGCTCTCGTTCACGTTCGGCTCCTATGCCGGCGGCGGCTGCTACCAGTTCTCGCTCGATCGGCAGACCCTTGTGATCAAGGACGGCTCGTATTCGTGGTTCGCCACGCTGGCAGACGACGTGGCCTGGACGTTTCAGGGCCTTGCGGCCGCCGTGCAGGGAGCGGAGCCTCCTTTGCCGGCCGGCGACAACGTGACCGTGCTGACGCGCAACCCCGGCACCGGTGCTGACGCCGATGCCGGTGCCGACGCCGGCGCTGGGGCCGATGCCGGTGTGCCGGCTGCCGACGCGGGCGAACCCGACGTGGCCGACGATGCACCGGTTCCCAATGCCGATGCGCCGGTTTCCGGAACCGATAGCGACAACGCAGCGTCCAATGCTGGCGTCCCCGCTTCCAACCTCGTTCCTGCCGCCGATGCCGCCCCTGCGTCTGCGGAAACGCCCTAGCATGGACGCCCTTGCCATCGAGCGCCTCACGGTGCGCGCAGACCGCGTGGTCGCCCTCGTGAGGGCGGCCCCTTCCGCCCGCATGTCAACCCCTGCGTTGGCAGCGCGTCTCCGGCGAGAGTTTCCCCTGGTCGCGCATCATGCATGTGTGAACGATGCGGGCGACTCGTTCGGGGACGTCATGGAGTGCACGCCGCTTCCGCACGTGTTGGAGCATCTGGTGATAGACCTGCAGACGCGCGCGCACGCGCAGGAGCGGGAGGGCGAACGCGCATGCGGCGCCGCGCCGGACGCCGCGCCGGACGCCGCGCGCCCCGCGCCGCTCGCCGCGCCGCGCCGCGCCCCCGCCGCGCCCCCGCCGCCCGATGATTTCGCGTTCGTGGGCACCACCGAGTGGCTGGACGAGGCGCGGGGGCTGGCGCGCGTGGAAGTGAATTTCACCGACGATTTGGTCGCCTTGCGGGCTTTTCGAGACGCCGCGCGCTTTCTGAACGCCGCCGTGGTAAGCTAGGAAAATGTCAACGGCGCATCTCATATTCGACCAGACGGGCGACAAAGTTGCCGAGCGCGTTTTGAAAATGCGCTCCTCCGCCGTGCGCGACTTGTTCTCGGCGGCCTCGAACCCCAACATCATCTCGCTTTCCGGCGGCATGCCCGACGTGTCGCTTCTGCCCCACGCGGCCATCCGCAAGGCCACGCGCGCGGCCTGCGACGACGAGCGCGCGGTGGCGCTGCAGTACGGTTCCACCGACGGGCGGGTGGAAACGAAGCGGGTCTTCTGCGACCTCATGCGCGACATCGGCGTGCGGGCGAAGCCTGAAAACGTCATGATCACCACGGGCGCGCAGGAAGCGCTTGACCTTCTGGCGAAAACCTTCGTGAACCCCGGCGACATCGTGCTGGCGGAAGGCCCCACGTACTTGGGCGCGCTGCAGGCGTTTTCCGCCTACGAGCCGGACATCCGCTGCATTCCCTTCGACGACGAGGGCATGCGCATGGACTTGCTGGAAGAAGAGCTCGGGCGCATCGGCAAGGGCAACCCGCGCCTCAAGTTCCTCTACACCATCCCCAACTTCCAGAACCCCGGCGGCGTGACCATGGTGCCCGCCCGCCGCAAGCGCCTTTTGGAACTGGCCGACGAATACGGCTTCATCGTGGTGGAGGACGACCCGTACGGGCGCTTGCGCTACGAAGGCGGCCACGTGCTGCCACTCAAGGCGCTTTCCGACGACGTGGTGTATTTGGGCACGGTGTCGAAGGTGTTCGCGCCGGGGTTGCGCACGGGCTGGATCGTCGCGCCAAAAAGCATTCTGGCGCGCATCAACTTGGTGAAACAGGGCACCGACCTGTGCGGAAGCGCGTTCAACCAAGTGGTGGTGGAGCACTACTTCACGGACACGCCTTGGCAGAAGACGCTACAGAAGTTCGTGAGCACCTACCGCACGCGTCGCGACGCCATGCTGGCGGCGCTCGACGAGTACTTTCCCGCCGAGGCCACATGGACGCGCCCCGAGGGCGGCTTCTTCGTGTGGGTGACGCTGCCCGATTACGTGGACACGGCGTCGATGCTTTCGGTGGCGCTGGAGCACGGGGTGACCTACACCCCCGGCGACGGCTTCTTCCCCGGCGGCACGGCGGGCAAGAACTGCATGCGCATAGCGTTTTGCTACGAAAGCCCCGAAAACCTCACCGAGGCCGTCAAGCGCCTGGCGAACGTCATCAACGAACGGCTGGAGCTGTACCGGGCTTTCATCGATGCCGGTGCCATTGGGGTTTCGTCGGCTTGCCAGCCGGCGAAACAAGCCGACGCTGCGGCTTCCCGCAGCACCCAACCTTCGCGCGATGCCGAAGGCTCGCGTACCTGAAGTACGCTTCGCCTTCACCATCCCACGAATCTTGGGCACTGCGGAAACCCTCGCTGACGTTGGTGCGAATGTGGGGCTGTTGGTGTTGGAACAAAACGCGAATGCGGACGTGCGGGGCCGCTTTTGTTGAAAGGAAACGACATGGGGCTCAAAGTTGCGGTGTTGATGGGCGGCGCTTCCTTCGAGCGCGAGTTTTCGCTGGCCAGCGGCAAGCAGGTGTGCGCGGCGCTGGAAGAGGCCGGGCACAAGGTGGTGCCGCTTGACACCACGTCCGACCTGGTGCCCACGCTGCGCAGCGAACGCCCCGACGTGGCCTACATCGCGCTGCATGGCAAGCACGGCGAGGACGGCACCATCCAAAGCCTTCTGGAATTCCTGGACATCCCCTTCGTGGGTTCGCCTGCCTCGGTGTGCCGCAGCACGTGGAACAAGGACTCGCTGCACACCACCATGGCAACGTACCGCGCCATGACCGGCGAGCCGCCAGTGGCGTCGTGGCCGCAGGGCATCTGCGTGGCGCGCGACGCGTTCAAGGACATGGGCGCCGCCACGGCGCTCGACTTGGTGGAGGAGCGCGTGATTGGCGGATTTCCCGTGGCCGTGAAGCCTGCGCACGGCGGCTCGGCCATGGGCGTGCACCGGGTGGATTGCCAAGACGACTTGGGGGAGGCCATTCTGGACGCCCTGTCGTTCGACGAGCACGTGGTCATCGAGCAGTGGGTGGAAGGCGTGGAAATGGCCGTGTCCATTCTGGGCACGGGCTGGGACGCCTATGCCCTGCCGCCGGTGGAGATAGTCCCCAAGCAGGGGCTCTACGACACCGCCGCGCGCCTGGACGCGAGCGCCGTGGACTACTACGCGCCCGTGAGGCCGCTGTCGCTTTCCCCCGACGAGGGCGACGCGCAGGCCATCCGCGCGGAAATCGAGCGCGCCGCCTTGGAGGTGTACCGTGCATACGGGCTGCGCGACTTGGGCCGCATCGACGTCATCTGGGACGGCGCGCAGGCGCGCGTCTTCGAAACCAACGTGTCTCCCGGCATGACCGACCTCTCGCTGTTCCCTGCCGCCTGCAGGGCCGCCGGTCTCACGCTCGCCGGCGTGCTTGACCGTCTGGTGAGCCAATACGCCCGCTAGCTCGCGAGGCCGCCAGCCGGCCGCCGGTCTGCGCTTGCTCTGCCTTGCGGCGGATGCGTTCCCGGTTGAGCCGCAGGATTGCGTAGGCCACGGCGAGGATGCCGTAGAACGCCATGCACCGTCCGGCCGCCCCGCGAGTGCGATGCCGCCCGCGTCCGCCTGTCCCGGCCGGCGCGCCGCAAGAGCAGCCTCGTCGCGAGCGGTCGTCCCGCGAACGCGCCATCCCGCCGCGCCTTCCGGCGCCCTCAACGGGAAGGCAACCGATTCATAGAGCCATGGTGTTTTCCTGCGCGCGGTCAACTGGCTGCGCGCGTCTGCCCTATAATGGGCAAACAGGCAAACGCGCAGAAGGAGGCAGTTATGGGCAACAAACTCGGAGCTTTTTTGGCAGGTGGTTTGGCTGGCGCCGTTATCGCACTGCTGTATGCGCCGCGTTCGGGCAAGGAGACGCGGGCCATGGTCACGGAAAAGGTGAACACCGCATGGGGCGAGGCGCAGGAGCTGGGCGCCCAGGCTTCCGCCAATGCGCAGCAGATGTATCAGGAGGCCACGGCCAAGGGCCAGGACATCGCGCAGAGCGTCGCCGAAAAGGGCCAGCAGTTCGCCAGCGCGGCGCAGGCCAAGGGCCAGGAGCTGTATGGCGCGGCGGCTTCCCGCGTGCAAGAGGCTGCGGAAAACATCAAGCCGGCATTTTCCGAGAAGAACGACGAGCTGCGCGAGAAGATAGAGGCGGCGCGCCAGCGCATTGCCGCGCAGGTGGCCAAGAACGCCGAGGCCGCGCACGACAAGGTGAGCGAGAAGATTCCCGTGGCCGCCGAGGCCGCGCAGGACTTCGCCGACACCGCGAAGGAAAAGGCGGATCAGGCGGCCGAGAGAATCGCTTCCCATGAAGCGGCTTCCGGCGCCGAAGCGCCCGAACCGTGCGAGGCGCCTGCGGGCCAGCCGTGCCATGGCGGCGCCAACGAGCGCTAGCACCGGCACGTTCGCAGCAATGCAGTGACAATCGCGCGTCCCGGCCAAACGCTTCGTTTGCCGGGCGCGCGTTCGTGTTCGAGAGACGGGGCTGTCTGGCTGCACCCCGCGTCTTCGCGGAGGCCGGACAGGCGACCAAGGCAGGTGGGGCGGGGCATGGAAGAACGACTCATTACAACCAGCGAGCTTGCCGGCGTGCGCGTGGTGGGCGGCAAGAACGGCGCGAAGCGCATCGGCAAGGTGCGCTCGTTCGTGTTTCATCCCAAGGAAAAGCGCTGCGTTGGCTTCATCGTGAAGCGCCCCGACTTGCTGTGGATGTTCCGCCGCAAGGACAAGTTCGTGTCCATCAAGGGCTACGACTTCGAGGACGGCCGGGTGGTCATCCGCGACGTGCCCGAAGCCACCGACCGCGCGGCCTGCAAGAGCCTGGGCGTCAACTGGGACGACTGCGTGCTGTGGGTGGGGCTGCCCGTGATGACGGAAGACGGCCAGAACTTCGGCATGGTGGGGTCGGTGGCCTTCGACCGCGAAACCGGCGCGGTGGATTCGCTGGAAACGAACTCCGGCGCGACGGCGAACGCCCTTCTGGGCAGGCGCACGGTGCCCGCCTCCCTGATTGCAGGCTTCAAGCGCGGCATGGGCGTGGCCCTTTCGCAGGCGTCCGGCGCAGGCGAGGGCGACGCGGTGGAGCTGGGCGCCATCCTCGTTGCCGACGAGGCCAAAGACCTTCCCGTTGAAGGCGGCATGGCGGAAAAGGCCGGCAAGGCCACGGCGGTGGCCATGGACAAGGCGCACGCGGCGGTGGACAAGGTGAAGCCGGTCGTCAGCGAAACGGCCGGGAAGGCGGGGGAGGCCATCAACAAAGGAGCCTACGCCACCGGTAAGCAGATATCCAAAACGAAGACCATGTTTTCGGACTTCAAAAGCGAGTACGATAAGGCCCGCGGGCCGAAGCCGCAGCAGAAGGCTGCGCGGGAGCTTTCCGACGGGGAGGCGTCCGGGAAGCCTGCGGCCAAGGGCAAGGCTGCCGGCGGCAAGGCTGCGAAGGCAGGCGCAGGCGGCGGTGCCGAGAAGACGGGCGTGGGCGGCAAGGCTGCGGCGAAGTCGGCCGCAGGAACGAAGGCGTCTGGCGCGGGGGGCGCCAAGAAGAAGCAGGCCACCACGTCGGAGAGCATCGGCAAGGCGGTGGGATCGCACATGAAGAAGGCCGGCGGGATGTTTTCCGCGTTCAAGGAAGAGTACGACAAGGCGCGCCGCGACGACTAGCGCTGCCGGCGCCTAGTGCGCGACGGCGTGCGGGCTGTCGGCAGCGATGCCGGCGCGCGGCGCACATACCGGCAGGGCGGCGGGGCGCGAAACGGGTATCGGGAGACGACACGAGGACGGGTTTTGGAGCACGGAAACGAGAGCAAGCAGCACGGTCAGGCGAAACGACAGGGGTATGCGCGTCACGGGCATGCCGGGCAGGGCACGGGGTCGCTGGAGGCCGTGAAGGAGAAGGCGCACGAGAAGGCACACGAGGAAGTGAGCGTTCGCGGCCGCAAGCTCGAAAAGGGCGACATCTTCAAGTTTGCGGGGCTGATAGCCTTTTTCCTCATCATGGTGCTGGTGTGCGTTCTCGTTTGGCCCTACGTGCACGAGCTGTTCGAGCCGGGCGGCGTGGACCGCGTCATCGACGAGGTGCGCGACGCCGGCCCCGTGGGCTTCCTTATCCTGTTGGGAGTGCAGTTCCTGCAGATCGTGGTGGCTTTCATTCCCGGCGAGGTGGTGCAAATTGCGGCGGGCATGCTGTACGGGCCGTGGGTTGGCGCCTTGATCGTCCTGCTGGGCTGCGTCATTTCCAGCGCGTTCATCTTCGCCATTGTGCACAAGTTGGGCGCGCCGTTCGTGCAGAGCATGGTGCCCACGAACTATCTGGAGAAATTCCGCGCGTTCGAGAAAACCGGCAAGCTCAACGTCGTGGTGTTCATCCTGTTCCTCATTCCGGGCCTGCCGAAAGACGTGTTCACGTACTTGGTGCCCCTGACCGACATGAACATGCGCACGTTTCTGATGCTGGCCAACGTCGGGCGCATCCCCGGCATCCTGGTTTCCACCTATGCGGCCGATGGGCTGATAGAAGGGCGCTTCATGGAGAGCGCCATCATCTTCGGCGTGGCGGCCGTCATCGCCCTTCTGGGCATCGTGTTCCGCGAACGCATCATGAAAATGCTCGAACGCCACTCGCACGAGAAGCACGACTAGCGCGCGTGCGCTGGTTTCGGGATGCCCCTCCGGCGGTTCGGCTTCTGGCGGTTTGCCGCTGGTGGCGGCTCGCCCTCCGGCAGCGGTTGCTCCTTGGTTGCGATCTGCCCTCCGGCAGCGGCTCGCTTTTCGGCGACTTGCCCCTTCCGGCAGCTTGTTTCTTGGCGGCGGCTCACCTTCCAGTGCCTGCTCTCCGGCGCGGCACGTTCGCAAAACCTTCAGGTGGTTTACGATACTGTGACGTTTTCTTTTGGCGCATGCGCAGGTGGATATGATAACCGTGCTTGTTTCTATCGCGAGAGAGGCGAACCATGATCACTATCGAGTCGGGAAACGACGCTGCGAAAAAGGACGGGGACGCAAAGGCTCCGGACGGCATCATCGACGTGCAACCAGCCGACGAAGGCGCCGCGTGCGGCGAGGCGGCGGCCGAACAGGCGGAAGTTCCCGCTGGCGATGCGGACGTTTCCGGCGGCGAGGCGGCGGTGGACGCTTCGGACGCGCCGGAGCGCGTTTCGGGCGAGACGGAGGACGCTCCAACGGAAAGCTTTGCCGCGGATGCCCTCTTCGATGACGGCGCCCCCGCAAACGCGTCGGCCGACGGGGTGGGGACAGAGGAAGAAGCCGATGCCGTTGTCGCGGCCAAGGTTGCATTCGAAGATGCTGTGACTGCTGCAGAGGCGCAGGACGCCGACTTGCCGGGTGGCGCGGATGCGCCCCTGACCGACCCCCAGCGCCTGCTTGACGAAATGGCTGCAGCGGAAGCCCAGCTCAAAGCCGCGCAGGAAAGATATGAAGCCGCCAGGGCGAAGATGGAGGCCTCGTCTGCGGGCGTGGACGCTGAAGAAGCGGCGTCCACCGATGCCGACGGTGCCGCCAATGCCAATGGTGCCGACGCGGGGCGGGAGCCGGTGTACACGCCGTTTTCGGATGCGGGGGAAGCGGCGACGGGCGAGGAACCCGCTTCGCAGTCGGTGTCGGCGGTGGAGGGTGTCCGCGCGGGCGGCACAGACGCGGTTTCGGCGTCCGACGCGCCTTACGCTGCGGGTGGCGCTTCCTGGTCGCAGCCTGCGGAAAGCGCCGCCGGGTCGTATTTCGCGCATGGGCAGGTCTCGCACTACACTCCGCAGGGGCAACCCTTCGGGTCAGCGGGTGCCGCGTGGCCGGCGCCGGATCCCGCATCGGCGCCGGGAGGCCCCGCGCCGGCGGGCAGTGGCGGCGCGCCTATGGCGGGAACTCCCGCGCCGACGGACGGTCCCGTTTCCGCGGGCGGTCCCGCTCCGGTTCCTCCCATGGCTGGCAGCGCGGCGTCGGCTTCGGCCGCACCCGGCAACCCCGCGCCGACGGCAGGCTACGTGCCGCCCTCGTATGCGCAGACGCCCCATGCGGGGCCGGGCGCGGTGCCGCCGTCGCAGCCCACGCAGCAGCCGACCTATACCTACCAGCCCTATCAACAGGCGAATCCCTACGCCTACGCGCAGCCGTCCTACCAAGCGCCCGTGACGGCGTCGAAAGACCACGTGGCGGCTGGCCTGTTGGCCATCTTCCTGGGTTGTTTGGGCATTCACAAGTTCTACTTGGGATACAACACCCCCGGCTTCATCATGCTTGCCGTCACCATACTGGGCAGCCTGTTCACGTTCGGCCTTGCAGGCGCGGTCATCTGGGTCATCGCCATCATCGAAGGCGTGCTCTACCTGACCAAGTCGCAAACCGACTTCGAGCAAGTCTACGTCTTCAACAAACGCGAGTGGTTCTGAGGCTCCGCCGGCCTCTGTGTTGCGCCGTTCTGCCGAACGGCGCAACGAGCCGACGCTGTGGCCGCCTGCGGCACCCGACCTTCGCGCGATGCCGGAGGCTTGCGCGCGGCTGTCCTTGACGGTCCCGATGTCGAGCGCGGTCGCCTTCGCCACCCTGCGAATCTCGGGTGCTGCAGGCGCCCTTGTCGATTCGTTGCGCCAACCTGTACGCGATCGTTCAACTTATGGGATGGGATTTCCGGCCTGCAGGGCGATACCTTGCGAAAGTGGCACCGGATTGCGATGTTGGTCACCCGCATGCACGAAAATCGCAGTCCGGCGCCATTGGCAAAACCGGCGAACTGGGAAAACTTTGGGGGCGGAGCCTCAGAGAATCCTTCGAGGCCCTCCGAAGCCCCTTTTTTTGCACGAAAATCGCAATCCGGTGCCACTAAACCGCAATCCGATGTTACGAGAGCCGTATCCGATGCCACTAACCCGCAATTCAGCGCCACGAGAGTCGCATCTGGTGCCACTTTCGCGCAGCTTTTCCTTTGCTTGCTTGGCGGCATGGTTTCCCTTGCTTCCTTCTGCTCGGTTTTCTCGTGGGGGGACATGGGTGGGAAGGTGGGCGACGGGACGGTTGCGTTCCGCGGGTTTTCCTGTGAAAGACGGTGGTCAGGCGCGCTTTTTCGCTAGAATAGCCGTACTGCTTTGCTGAAAGGGTCTCTTAAGGAGGATCAATCATGCCGAAAATCACTCGTGAGCAGGTCAGGGTTCCGGCCGATGTCATGCCGGAATCGCGCGACGAGTACATCGAGAACTACATGAAGGCCACCCGTGGCACGGGCCGGCTCATGCTGTTCGCGTGCGACCAGAAGATCGAGCACCTGAACAAGGACTTCTACGGCGAGGGCATCGACATTGCCGACTCCGAGCCCGAGCATCTGTTCCGCATCGGGCGCCAGGGCGTGTGCGGCGTTTTGGCTGGCCAGCGTGGCCTCATTGCGCAGTATGCCGCCGACTACCCCGAGATCAACTACCTCGTGAAGATGAACTCGAAGACGAACATCGTCCCCGGCAGCCAGGACGACCCCTATTCCCCGCAGCTGTACGACCTCGAGTCGGTGCTTGCCATGCGCGAGGCGGGCGTGAACGTGGTCGGCATCGGCTACACCATCTATCTGGGCAGCGAGTACGAGTCCACCATGATGGCCGAGGCCGGCGAACTCATTGCGCAGGCCCATGCGAATGGCCTGATTGTCGTTTTGTGGATCTACCCGCGCGGCAAGGCCGTCAAGGCCGAGAAGGAGCCGTCGCTCATTGCGGGCGCGGCGGGCGTGGCCGTGTGCTTGGGCGCGGACTTCGTGAAGGTGAACCCGCCGAAGCCCGAAGACGGCACGGCTCCGGCCGAGGCGCTGAAGGTTGCCACGGCGGCTGCCGGCCGCACGGGCCTGGTGTGCGCGGGCGGCTCGACGGTGGATGCCGAAACGTTCCTGACGCAGCTGTACGACCAGATTCACGTGGGCGGCGCCTGCGGCAACGCCACGGGTCGCAACATCCACCAGCGTTCGCTCGACGAGGCCGTGCGCCTCACGAAGGCCATCAGCGCCATCACGCTGGCCGACTACTCGGTGGAAGACGCGCTGGCCGTCTTCAACGGCGAGGCCGACTTCTCGCTGTAAGCGCTGGGAAAGGCAACCCGCTTGAGGCCCGTCGCCACCGCGCGGCGGGCCTTTTTCGTGCCTTTGGCCCGTTGCTGGACAGGCAAGGCGCACCGGCCGGACGCGCTGGGGAGGCGGGGGTGCGCGGCGCAAGGCCGGGCGTCGGGCGGGCAAGGCGCACGAAACCGCACGCGCGAAGTCGCCGGGAAAGCCGTGTTCGGGAGGAAATGCGAAGTGGCGATGGGCCAGGAAGTGGTGCCCGAGGCGAGAGTCGAACTCGCACGTCGTGAGACAACGGTTTTTGAGACCGCCGCGTCTGCCATTCCGCCACTCGGGCACGGAAGAAAAGTATACCCGACCCAATCCTTCCCGTCGAGTACCGAATTCCCGCGAAGGGATGCTGGTGTGGGCGGGCGAATAGCTGGTGTGCTGGCGCATGGCGTTGCGCGCCCGCCGCATGGGGAGGCGCATTGCCACAAGCGGGTGACAGGTGACGCGGGCTCTGGCGCGCTTTGCGGCAAAAGGGGATAATGGGAGCGAATTCGCGATCGGCGCCGGTGGCGCGTAGGTGCGCATGCGCCCACGCGGACGGCACGGGCGGCGCTGTCGGCGTTGGCGGTGCTTCCGGGCGTGAGCGGCGCAATTTCGACATGCGGGGCAGGAGGCAATCATGGACAACGTAACGGTTGCGAACGGCGGCGGGGAGACGGGCAACCTGCCGCGTGACAATGCGGCGGGCAACACGTCGAGTGGGAGTGCGGCGGCAGGCAGCTCGTCGGGCGCCACCCGCGCAGCAGGCCCGATTCGTGGGGTGCCGTCAGAGGCGCTTGCGGAAAAGATGGACGCCTATCTGGCCGAGAACTGGGAGGCCATGGTGGACGACATAGCTGCGCTCGTGCGCATTCCCAGCTTCATGGAGGGCGACAAGGCAGCAGAAGGCGCGCCCTTCGGCCCCGGCCCCAGGCAGGCGCTCGACGCGGCACTCGGCATGGCGGCGCGCATGGGCTTCCAGACGCACGATGCGGAAGGCTACATCGGCTTCGCCGACTTCCCGGGGGCGTCCGACACGCAGATAGGCATCATCGGCCACACCGACGTGGTGCCGGCCGGCCCCGGCTGGACGTTCGAGCCTTACGAGGTCACGCGCAAGGAGGGCTATCTCGTCGGCCGCGGCACCATCGACGACAAGGGGCCGAGCGTGGTGGCGCTGCACGCCATGAAATTCTGGAAAGACCTGCAGGACGCCGGCGAGGCGCCGCAGTTCCCCTACACGCTGCGCTTCCTGTTCGGCACGAACGAGGAATCGGGCATGGGCGACGTGGCGTACTACCGCCGCCATTACGCCGACCCGGCGTTTCTGTTCACGCCCGATGCGGAGTTCCCGGTATGCTACGGTGAGAAGGGCGGCTTCGACGGGCTGCTGTCAAGCAAGCCGCTGCCCGAGGCGGACCGCGTGATCGTGCGGCTGGAAGGCGGGGCCGCCACGAATGCGGTTCCCGGCATGGCCGAGGCCGTGGTGAAGGCCGATGCGAAGGACCTGCCTGAAACCGACTGCATTGCGGTGTCTGCAGACGGCCCCGGTCGCGCGCGCCTGTCCGCCACGGGCAAGAGCGCGCACGCGTCGCTTCCCGAAGACGGGGTGAACGCCATCGGCCTCATTGTGGACTACCTGCTGGAACACGGCCTGTGCACGCCCGACGAGCGCGCGTTCCTGGAACTCGACCAGAAGCTGCTCGGCCACACCGACGGCAGCGGCTTGGGCATCCAGGCGTGCGACGAGCACTTCGGCCCGCTCACGGTGGTGGGCGGCACCATCGAAACCAAGGGCGACCGCTTCGTCCAGTCGCTGGACAGTCGCTTTCCCACCTCCATCACGCCCGACCAGATTGCCGAGCGCGTGGGGCGCTTGGCGGAACAGGCGGGCGCCACGTTCGAAACGACCATGGTCATGGAGCCGTTCCTGATGCAGCCGGACAGCCCGGTCATTCAGGCTCTGCTGGGCGCCTACAACGAGGCCACCGGAGAAGACGCCAAGCCTTTCACCATGGGCGGCGGAACGTATGCGCGCGAGTTCACGTCGGGCGCCAGCTTCGGCCCGGAAAAACCGTGGGTGGAAAACCCCAGTTGGGTGGGCGGCATGCATGGCCCCGACGAGGCCATGAGCGAAGATTTGCTGAAGCAGGCGTTCAAGATCTACGCGCTCACCATCCAGCGGCTCATGGAGCTGGACTTGCGCTAGGCTGACGCTGGGCGGCGGTGTTGGCGCGGCGTGGCGGCGGGCGGTCGCAGGTGGGTACGGGATGGCAGCCGGCGGCCCGTGCGCCGGTCCTGCCGCCCGCGCCCGCCGGTGCCTCGCCGCCCGCCCGCGCTGCCGCGGCGGCCGCTGCAAGCTGGCGGCAGCCGGCGTAACTTGGTGCGATCAGGCCGCACGTCGTCTGCCGGGATTCTCGTGACTTCTTGCCGTTTTCCCCTTGCCTTGCTTTATAATGGGGCGCGAGAAGGCAGTCCGGAAAGCGGTCCGGCAAGAAGGCAGATCGAGTGGGGGGTTTGGAGGCTACCGTGTTAAAAGCGATCATCGTTGACGACGAGGCACCTGCGCGTTCCGAACTCAAATTCCTGCTTGACGAACTGGGTCAGACCGAAGTCGTGGCCGAAGCGGCAAGCGTGCGCGAGGCCATAGAGAAGCTGAAGGAATATCCGTGCGACGTGATGTTTCTGGACATCAACATGCCGGAGGCCACGGGCCTGCAGCTGGCGGAGGCGCTGCAGCACCTGAAGTTCCCGCCCGCCGTGGTGTTCGTGACGGCGTACAGCGAGTTCGCACTCGACGCATTCAAGGTCAATGCGGTCGATTATCTGGTGAAGCCGGTGGAGACGGAGCGTTTGTCGCAGGCCATCTCGCGCGTGCGCGAACACGTTGCGCTGCACATGCAGGCGCAGAAGTCCGAGCGCATCCCGGTGGAAAAGGGCGGCAAGAAAATCCTCATCAGCATCGACAAGATCCGCTTCGTCATGGCGCGCGACGACTATGCCTACCTGCAAACCGACACGGACCGCTACTTTTCCACGGTCAGCTTGGCGCAACTGGAAAAGCGCCTGGATGGCCACGGGTTCTTCCGCGTGCACCGCGGCTACTTGGTGAACCTGTCCATGGTGGACGAGATAGAATCGGTTTCGGGCGGCACGCTGCTTCTCACGCTGAACGGCGTGGACGAGAAGATTCCCGTGTCACGTCGCCGCGTTTCGGCCCTGAAGAAGGCGCTGGGATTGTAGCAAGCGTCGCCGCCGCGCCGCGCCGCCCCCGCCGTGCCTTACGGCGCCGTGCTTTTCTTGGGGACGAAGAAGCCTTCCCGAAAGGCGCCCTCCAACTTCAGAAGCTCGATCTTCTTGTTTATGCCGCCTGCATAGCCGGTCAGGCTTCCGTTGGATCCCACCACGCGGTGGCACGGCACGATGACGGAAATCTCGTTGTGACCCACCGCGCCGCCAACCGCCTGCGCCGACATGCGCTCAAGCCCGCGCCGTTTCGCCAGCTCTTTCGCTATTTCGCCGTAGGTCATGGTGTGGCCGTAGGGGATGGAGTACAAGATGGACCACACCTCGTTCTGGAAGGGCGTCCCGGTGAAGTGGAGGGGTACTTCGAAGTCGGGTTCGCGGCCGGAAAAGTAGACGTCCAGCCATTCCTTGGCGGTTTGCAGGGCGGGCGCGTCGCCTTCCTCGTGCTCCTTGTCCAAGTACAGGGCGAAGTACTTCTGCCCCTCGAACCACAGCCCCGTGAGGCCTTCCCCGTCGGCTGCCAGCAGGATGTTCCCCAAAGGGGACGCATACGTGCTTGTGTACTGCATGAAACCACCCCGATCTTTGCTCGCCTTGCGTTTGTTCCCTGTCCTTTTGCCGCAGGACGTCCTGCGCTTCCCGGCACGTGGCGCGTTTGCGCCCTTTTGCCTGCCGCCCCGCGCCGGCCTATCTTCCCGCGCTGGCATGCCGCAGGGCGCCTTCCGCCGCGCCGCTTGCCGTCCTCAGGCTTGCTCCCAAAACTCCCTCATGCACTTCTTGCAAGGACGGTACCCGTCCGCAAGCGCTTTGTCCAGCGTTTCGTAGAAAACCATGTTCTTTTCGAGTGGCTTGGCCGGGCATCCTGGGTTGCACACGATGCCCGTGGTCTTCACGGCCACATAAAACTTCCCCTTGTGGCTTTCGTCGCGGTTGCGGCACGCTTTCAGCATTTCTTCCCTTGGCAGCATGCGGTTCATCCCTCCTCGGATGCGGGCGCAGTTGGGCGCGTGCCTTGTGCAACGGGCCGCGTGCCCGCCACTGCGGCCGGTTGCGCCTCCGGCACGACAGAGGGCGCAGCCGCTGCGGCCATGCGCCTGGCTCCAGCGCCCGCGCGTTTGGCCATGGCGCCCGAAGGCGTGTCCACCTTGGCAACAATGCAGGTCAACAGCGTGCCCACGGCGGCAACGCATGCAAGCGCCAGCATCACGGGAACCAAGCCCACCGCGTCGCCCGCCATGCCGAGGAACGGCTCGGCAATTCCCCCCATGCAAATGGCGACGCCGTAGGAAAGGCCGCTTGCCGTTCCCAGATGGCGGGGAAGGTAGCTCATGCCCAGCGCGACGGTGGAGGGATAGAACAGGTCGCTGGCCACGGCCAGCAGCATGGCCATGGCCAGCGCCAGCCACAGCGATCCGCCCAACGCGAACGCCACGATGAACGCGGCCGTCGCGGCGAAGCAGACGATGGCAAGCCGGTGCGCGCCCACCTTGCGACAGGCGCTTGCGCGGTGCTCATTATGCGGTTCCTTTCCGACGGAAGGGGGTTCCTTGCGGATCCAATTTGTTTTCAACCAGAATGCTATGCCGCGGCAAGGGGCGTTTGCTAGAATAAAAACGCCAGTTATTTGTTGAAAACCGTCAAACGGGCGTCGGGTGTGGGACGCCGGCGTGCGTGGGGCGTTGGCGGGTGCGCACACCGGTGGCGCGCCGGGCAGGCGCGGGGTGCCGGCAGGTTGGCTCCTGAGGCGCTGGCTCGCAGGGCGAAGGACGTGGGGGCCGGCCGATTGGCAAGAAAGGCGCCGGCGTTGGGACACAACGAGGCCCGGCATGGGGGGCGCGGGGCGTCGGCACAGGGTGCCGGCTGTCGGGCGCCCCGCGCGGAATGCCGACGCTTGGGACACGCCGGGGTTTGACGCAGGCGGTTGGTGCGAAGACGGTCGGGCGAAAGGCGGTTCATGGAGAAGCGGACGGAAATACACGCGCCCAATCCCATGCTCGAAACCGATTTCCCCTTGTTGGTGCTCGATGTGCGCGATGGCATCAGCTATCCGCCGCGCGTGGGCCACAACGAGATGCATTGGCACGAAGACGTGCAGTTTATCATTTTCGTGCAAGGCTCGGCCAGCGTGGACACGCCCGAGAACCACTATTCCTGTCAGGAGGGCTCGGCGCTTCTTGTCACGCCCGATGCGCTGCACCGCGTGACCAGTGCGAAAGGTTCCGTCTACACGAGCTTCGTCTTCCCGGCGCGCGTGCTGGGCCTGCTTCCCGGCGGCGACCTGCCGTTGCAGGCCGTGTCGCGCCGCACCGATGCGCGCATGCAGACGGTGGTGCATTTCGACGGTTCGGAAGCGTGGCACGGCGAGATCGCCGCCTGTCTGGCGAAGGTGCGCGCCGCGGCCATGGCCGAAAGCGCCACGCCCGAGAAGCGCTACCGGATGGTCGCGTACCTGTGTGCCGCATGGAGTTGCTACATCGACAATTCCGAGCCAGTCGCGCCTTCCAAGGCGGCGGCGAAGCTTTCGGAGCGCATGCGCGCGGCGCTCGCCTTCATGGGCGGTCACTATGCCGACCCGATAGAAACGTGCGACATCGCGCGCGCGGCATGCGTGAGCGAGTCGGCCCTGCTGCGGTGTTTCCGCGAGACGCTGCAGACGACGCCGCACGCCTACCTGCAATCGCTGCGGCTGGACAAGGCGACGGAATTCCTGCGCGACCCCGACGTTTCGATGGCGCAGGTGGCGGCGCGTGCCGGGTTCAGCGATTCGAGCCATTTCTCGCGGACTTTCAAAAAAGCGCTGGGCATGACGCCGACCGCCTACCAGCGGGCGCTGAGGGAGCGTTTGTGTGAACCGGGCGAAACGGGGAACGCATAGGAATTCGGTGTGCAGGCGGAAGCGTCTGTAATAAGCGGGTCTTCTTGTGTCATATTTGCTACTTGCGATACAACATTAAAAAGAGGTATTCTTTTTAGATGTCTATAGTTGATGCAGGCGCTCATTGATAAGCTGCCTTTGGCGAGACTGTCTTTTGCAAGGGGACGGATGAGGCGCCCGTTGCGTGCGGCAAGGAAGCGAGAAGGTCTTATGAAGAAAACACATCGAGTGGCCCCGCATGCGCTGTCCGAACGACTGTTCAATGTGTTCATGGCGTTCATGCTGGTGGCAACCATGATGCCCGTTTCGGTGGCGGCGTATGCAAGCTCCTCGGACGAGGGTGATCCTTGCGGGGCGCCCGCTGCGCAGCCCACGTGCGCGCCCTCGCCGGAAGAGGACTCCAATGCGCTTCCGACCTACTCCCAAGACGGCGAGGGCGGGAAGGCTTCCGGCGCGCAGGGCTTGGGCAGCGGGCTGCAGGGAGAGGTTGATGCTCAACTTCCCGTTGAGAGGTTGGATGTGGCCGGTTCCCCGTCTGCTTCCGCCGACGGGGAAGGTGGGGAAGGCGAACGCGCGCCAAGGGACTGGTCGGGCGTCGTGGACGCCCTGTCCTTCGACGGATCTCTGGAAATTTCGCCGGAGTGCCCCACTGCGCTGCAGGGCGCCGCGGCAGCGCAGGAGGCCGCATCTCCTGCCGATGGGTCGAAAGCCGCGATCTCTGCTTCCGGCGAAGCCGCCGCGCCCGGCCAGAGCGTGGCGCTTCCCGAAGCCATACCGGCGGATCTCGAGGTGTCGTTCGACTTCGGGCCGATTCCCGAAGGGCAGGGCGTCCAAGCGGGCGACTACTTCCAAGTCATGTTGCCCGAGGGCGTTTCCGCTGCGGGCGCGGAAGGCTCCTTCGAGGTTTGCGAGGCATCCACGGGCGTGCAGGTTGCGCACGCCGAAATAGTCGCCGGGGGGGGGGCGTCAGATTCACTCTGACTGATGCCGCCGCGGACCTCGTTCGCCAGAGGCAGGCGTCCGGGGAGGGCGTTGCCGCCGGCGACGCCTCCGACGCTGCTGCCGATGACGCCTCCGACGCCGGTGCATCGGGCGAGAACGCCCGCGCGGCCTCTGATGCTTCCGCACCCGTTTCCGCGCCCCTTGGGACGGCATCGCTTCCCGTGCTTCTGGACGCGTCGCTGGTGCAGGACGAGGCGTCCCAGATCGACTGGGTCGTGCAGACGGCCGAAGACGGCACGGCGCGCACGGTTGTGCTTGGCGTGCCCTCGCGTGCAGAGGTGCTGGCCCTTTGGGGGCTTTCGGGCAACGCCCTTCCTTCGGATGCCCAAGGCGCCGATGCCGTTGCCGCATCGCCCGACGCCGCCGACAAGGCGCGGGTGGACAAGCTGGTTGCGGCGCTGGGCGCGCTCGTGTCGCCTGCGCGTGCGGGCGAGCCTCCCGCGCCCACGCGCAAGCCCGGCACGGCGTCCACGTCCAAGCAGGTGGTCACCCAATGGGCGGACAACAACATCGGTTCGCGCCCATCGACGGACGCCGTCTCGCCCACGTTGACGTTCACGCTCTACGACGCCGACGGCAACGTGATGCACGTGGACGAGGACGGCCTCATCATTTCCGATGGCGGCACGGAGGCGAAGGACCTTCCGGCAACGCCCGAGAACGTGAAGAAGTACCTGGGTATGGACGCCGCCCCTTCGGCGGGAACGCGCCAGACTGCGGTCAACACGTACGTTTCCACGGCAGACGCCTTGCCCGCCACGGTGGTGCAGACCACGTGGGCGCAGGACGAGGACGACAACGGGCTGATCTACGACCCCGACACGGGCAACCCCGTGTACGTTTCCACGGACGCCTCCTACCGCATCGAGTGGTCGATGACCGACATGGCAGACTATGCCGGCTACGGCTACCTGCGCAACGCCGCGTCTTACGGCGAAGGCGCGCCGGACACGCAGTATCTGCAGCTGCTCTCCGAGGAGTCGTTTCGCATCGTGGGCAAGGTGGGCGACGACACGCTGGAGGAGCTGGGCGGCAGCACGAGCGGCTACCTGTACATCGACGTTGTGGTGAACAACGAGGTCAAGGCCACCTATGCCCTCGACGACCTCATGGTTGGCGGCGGCAACGGGCAGGCCCAGGCAAGCATCGGCGGGGCGTTCGGCTGGCTTCCCGACGAAGGCTCGTGTTCGGGAACGCTTTCGGCCAGCCTGCCCCGCTACACCGTGGCGGGGGAGCCCATCGAGTACCGCATCGTGTACCGCGACTTCGTGGCGGACGACGACTACTACGCCGCCGCGTACGACAATTCCGCATCGGTCAACCATGGCGCAGTGGTGGATGCCGCCTACACGGGCGGCACCGTTGTGTTCACGCACACGGGCACCACGGAGTTCGCGGCTTACAAGCAGTGGTTCGACGGAAAGAACGCCGCCTTGCGCACCGAAGTGTCGTTCTCGCTGTGGCGCTACTCCGATGGTTCCACCCCCGGCTCCGTCGATCACGCCTCGCAGGTGCGGGCCGCCGACGGCAGCTTCATCACGCTGGTTGCCACTCCCGAAGACGCCGACGAGAACGGTCGCGTTGACTTGGGGGCGCTGCTGAAGGAGCAGTATCCCGGCCTCGCCTTGGACAAATACGACTCCGACGGCTATCCCTTCGTCTACGGCGTGCGCGAGGACACTGCAGTGGCGAACTACACGGTGGAGTTCGACGGCACGGCTCCCAACTACTACAACGTTGCGGCCGACGCCACGATAGGCTACACCGACCAGAACCGCGACCCGAACTCGACGGCCGACGCGTGGACGCGCCCCGCGAACGACCACCTGACCTACAACGGCGGCACGGTGGAAAACCACCTTTCGGGAACGAAGCAGGTCAGGCAGATGAAAACCTGGTCGGTGGCCGCGTTTCAGGATCAGTTGCAAAACGTGCGGTGCGTCTTCACGCTCCAGCGCCGCGACCGGGAAACCGGCGCGTGGACGCCCGCTCTTGACGCCGAGGGAGCACCCGTCACGCAGGCCATAGAGGGATTCAATGCCGAAACGCTCACGCAGGAGATAGCGGGAACGTATCCTAAATACGACGACGACGGATACGAGATAGCCTACCGCTGGGTGGAGACGGACGTGGTGCAGGAAGGCCGCGGGGCCGACGAGACACAGTTCGAACGCGACGAGGAGGCAAACGCGGCCGAGTTCACGCTGTACTTGCATGCGCGGGAGAGTTCGGCCGACGCGGCCGAGCCGGTGCGCTTCACGTCTTTCATGGGCGAGGACGGCACCATTGTCAACTCGTTCGACAATGCGACGCACGAGAACGTGGAGAAGCTGTGGGAACAACCCGACGGCACCTACGCGCGCCAGCAGCCCGACCAAGCCCGCACCGACACGGTGACCGTGCGCGTGTACCAGAACACCACGCTTGTGGGGGAATTCGTGCTCGACGGCAAGGCCGATGCCGAAGCGACGCCGTTCGACGACCGCATTCAGGGCAATGGGGGGTCGGGGCCTGCCGCCGCGCAGGAAACGAGCCCGTACTACCTAGAGATCACGGGTCTGCCGCAGTATTCCGCCACGGGGGCCAAGTACGTTTACCGCGTGGTGGAAAGCGAGCCGGCAGGATGGGACAGCGACCGCGTCTACGACGCCGAAAACCACCTGACCACGATCACGAACTCCTATGGCCCGGGCGAGGGCACCGACTTCCACCTGCTGAAGGAGTGGACGGACGGCGACGACTCGGCGCACCGGCTGATCTGCTACGTCACCGTGCGCGCGGCCCGCGACCTGACGGCGCGCGACGGCAGCCTCCGCTACCGCGCCGGCGAAGTCATCAGGGCGGACATAGCGTTGTCCGAAGCCAACGCATGGTTCTACGAACTGGTGGTTCCCGTGGACGGCCTGACTACGGACGACATCGTCATCGAGGAAACGCGCCTCGACGCCCTCGACGGAAGCGAAAGCTTCGAGGTGTTCACGCGCGACGAGGCCGTGGCGGCGGGGCTGGGCCACGAGGACTGGGTGAACGCCGGCTGGACCAACGACTTGGAACGCGTGGCCACGCATGAGCACGCATATGAAGTGACGTACGCCGCCGAAGCCGCGGGCCCCTTCGGGGAGCAGACCCTGACGGTGAACAACCGCCGCATCGGCCTGATAGACCTCACGGTGGAAAAGGAATGGATCGACGGGTCGGCGGCCCCCGACGAGCGCCCTGCGGCGGAGCTGGTGCTGAGGGTGGACGACCCGGAGGCCCGCTTCTTCGTGGAGGGTGGGAACGCCTATGCGCAGCTTGCGGGCGGCAACAAGATACCCCTGTACGACCAGGACGGCGCCCCGCTCGATTCCGCGCGTGTGGAAGACGGCGGCATGGCGCTGGTGGTGCCGGTAAGCCCCGATTCCGACACCTCCACCTACGGCTTCTTCGGCCTGCCCAAGTACAAGGGCATAGCCTCCGACGGCGAAGTGGTGCACTACACGGTGGAAGAGCGCTTTGCCAACCAGCAGGAACAGGGCGACTACGTGATATCCTCGACCACTGGCGACTATGTCATCGGCCCCATCCACTTCCACGACACGCAGACCTACCATGTTGCCAACCGGCGCACGGCCACGACGGAAGTGACGTTCTACAAGGAGTGGAACGACGTTTACGTGAACGAGGCGCTGCAGCGCCCCGACATCGCTCTCACGCTGTATCAGGTGAGCAAGGCCACGAACGAGAAGCCGGTGGCGGTGGACGGCTACATCCATTACCTGTGGCGTGCGGCCACGGACGGGGAAGGGGGATCCGCCTTCGGCCTTTCGAATCCCACGCCGCTGGATGCCTCGCAGTACCTGCAGTCTTGCACGATCGACGGCCTGCCGAAGTACGACAGGTACGGCGACGAGATCACCTACTACGCCGTTGAGGAGTTCATGAACGACGGTGCCAGTCTGGGCTATGGCGACGTGACGTTTTCCGCCAGCCGGATGACCGGCTCGCACGACCCAGCCGATCCGCAGCTCATCGAAGTCGCAAGCGGCAACGCCGCCAACATCGACGACAGCGCCGGCACGGCCTATGCCGTGCGTTCGGGCGGTACGTTTGTCAACTCGCTGACGGGCACCCTTGTGGCCAACGGCACGAAGCTGTGGTCGAACCTGCCGGGCTCCGTGCAGTCTGCCGACATCCCCGAAATCGTGGTGTTCCTGCAGCGGAAGCTGGCGACGGACGACGAATGGCCCGACCTGTACGTGGAACGGGACGCGTCGGGCGCGTGGGTGCCGGCCGAGAACGCGGACGGCAGCGTTGGGGCCGTGGCGTGGACGTCCCGCATGGAACAGGCGCCGGGCGACGGCAACCGCTACACGTATTCCATCGCCTCTCCGGGCGACAACTCCAATGGCCCCTCCGGCGAGACGCTGCCGGCGTTCGACGAACACGGCAACCTGTACCAGTACCGCGCGCGCGAGGTGATGGTGGGCCTGCTGGACACGCCGGGATACCTGCAATCAAGCGACGTGGGAAGCGTGAACTTCGCGCAGGACGCCGGCCTGGACGCCGCGGGCCAGGTGTACAGCATCCGCCACGGGCAGACCGGCTCGTTCTACCTCAACAACGCCTACGACGCAACCAAAGGCTCGCTGACGGTGAAGAAGCTGTTCGACGGGCGGGATGCGGGCGACGCGTACCCCGACGTGGAATTCGTTCTGTATCGCCAGTACGAGGGCGAGGCCGGCCCGAGCAGCCCCGAGCGGGTGGCGGTGGGCACCATTTCGGCCGAGGAATTCGGGCGGGCCGAAGCCGAGAGGAGCAACGCGACGTACACCTTCGAGGAGCTGGAGGTATACGCCCCCAACGGCACGTACTGGCGTTACTGGGTGGTGGAGGCGTCTATGGACGGCTATGCCACGCAGGTGGGCCTGGGAGATCTGACGCTGGGCGCGGCCGGGCTGGGCGCCGGCGCGGTTGGCGACGAGGGCGTGGCCTCGCCGGCTGCCATGAAGGACGACGGCACGTCGATGGTGGTTGCGGCAACGCCCGGTGCCGACGGCACGCCCGTGTACGACACGGCCGTTGACGTCACGTTCGCGAACGCCTACGAGGCGGACACGCTGGAGCTGACGGGTGCCAAGACGTGGACCGACTACAACAACGCCTTCGGCGTGCGCCCCAGCGACATCCAGCTGACGCTCTCGCGCACGTCGGCCAGCGGCCAGGAAGAGCCCGTTTCGCTGCAATCGAACGATCCGGATGCAGACAATTATTTGGAATGGACGCAAAAGGGCGCGGACGTCGCCTCGTGGACGTACACGATATCCAATTTGGAGCAGTGGGCGCCCGACGGCAGCGCCTGGACCTACACCATTGCAGAGACGCTGACCGACGGCACCATGCACTACCGCACGCAGGTGGGCACGGCAACGGGCAGCGGCAAGGCCACGGAAGCGGAAGGCTCCTACGAAGGCGCGTTCGGCAACCTGAACAACCGCCTCAAAGGATCCGTTGTCGCGAGGAAGGCGTGGGAAGACGGCGACGACGCATGGGGCTTGCGCCCGACGAGCGTCGAAGTCCAGCTCCAGGCGCGCTACAAGGCGCTGAACGCCGCGGAGGGCGGCTATTCCGCATGGGCGTCTGCCGCCGACGTGTTCGCCCGGTTGGTGGGTGGAGTGCCGAGCGGCTTTCCAAACGTGGAACAGACGCTTGCCGCAGACAACGCGTGGAGCCACACGTGGAACAGCGTGCCCGTGCGCGTCAAGGACGCCGCTGGCGCCGTCTACGAAGTGGAGTACCGCGTGGTGGAAACCAAGGTGGGAGCCGACGAGGCGACGTTCGCTCCGGCGAACGACACGGGCGCGTCCATTGTGTACGACACGGCAGCCTCGTACAACGGGCAGCAGCACACGACGTGGAACGCCAACGAGGGCAGCGCTTCGCTGGCCGCATCGAGCAGCACGCTGATCACGAATGTTCTCGACGACACGGAGCTGACGGTGCGGAAGGCATGGGACGACAACGGCAACGAATGGGGCCTGCGCGACGTCGTTTACGACCAGTACCGCAACGAGCGCTGGTCGGTGACGTACAAGCTGCAGCGCTCGTCGGACAATGGGGCGACGTGGGACTGGGTGACCGATGCGGAAGGCCGGGTGGTCACGGCCAGCATCACCGGCAGCATGGACGCGCAGGACGCGACGTTCGGCTCCAACGCGGCCACCTTCGCGAACCTTCCCGCGCAGGATGCGGACGGCAACGCGTACCGCTACCGCGCAGTGGAGGCGGTTCCCGGGGGCTACGACGTCGAGAACCCCCTTGCGGAAACGCCGCTTGACGAGGGCGACGCCTTGGTGGCGGGCGACAGCGGCCAGGCCGTGGCGGCAGGCGGCGCCCACCAGGTTTACGTCAACTCGCTCTACACCATAGGCCTGAGCGGCACGAAGGCATGGGAGGATTACGGAACCGGCTTCGCGCCCGCCTTCGACCAGAACGGCGACGGCGTTGTTGACAGGGCGCCCTCCATGGTGCTGCACCGCACGACGGACGACCCCGCCGACCAGAACGCGCAGTGGGAGGAGGCGAGGACTGCCGACGGCACGATGCCGCAGCCGGCGTGGAGCGAGGGGACGGCCGGCATGTGGACGTGGGCGTACTCCGGGCTGCCCAGAACCGACGGCGACGGCAACGCGTACACCTACCGCGCCTCCGAAACCGCCGGCAGCATTCCCGGTTTCTACCCCGTTTACGCAGGCGGCTCCACGCAGGTGGGCGCCGACGGCAACCAGACGGGCGACGGCATTGCGAACACCGCCACGCGCTTCACGCTGGACAAGGTGAACGACTGGGATGCCGACCCCGACGCCGCGGGCGTGCAGGGTGAGCGGCTTGACGGCATAGAGTTGGCCGTTATGTCGCGCGACGGGCGGACCACCTACGCCGTGTGGCAGCGCGACGCACAGGGCCGGGTGGCCACGTGGGCGAGCCCGTCCGGCGTGGCCACGGGCGAGGTGTGGCCCAACGGCACGGGCAACGGGCAGGCCGACACCGCGAAGCTGACGCCCATGACTGGCGGGGCGGCCACGTATGTGGTCGGGCTCGCGGCGGGCGACTATCTGGTGCGGGAGACGGGCGCGGTGCCGCAAGACCACGTGCGGGCCGACGACGTTCCATTCGCCTTGGCTGCCGACGGCACGGTGTCCTCGGGCGTGGATGGGGCGGTGTCGCAGGACGACGGCGTGGCGTGCGTGACGGCCGTCGATCCGGTGTTCCGCGGGTACTTCGAGTTCGCGAAGGCTTTGGCGGACGATGCGGCCTCCCCGGTGCAGGGCGCGACGTTCGACCTGTACCGCGTGGGCACCGCCGCAGGCGGCGGCGACGAGCTGATGGCGCAGGGCCTGACGAGTGGCGCCGACGGGTCGTTCGCCTCGGCTGACAGCGACATAGCGCTGGTGGGTCAGACCGACGGGCGCCGAGCGGTCCTGTCGGACGGCCTGCAGGCGGGTGCATACTACCTGTTGGAAGTGGGCACTTCCGACGCAGCCCATCTGCCCGACGGCGACGCGGCGAAGTTCGCCTTCACGCTCGACGCCGTGGCGAACCACGGCGAGGCGCATGCGGTGACGGTGCGGGACAACGCCGCCGCAGAGCCGGGCTCCCAACCGGCTTCCGTGCTGCTGAACGACCCCTTCAAGGCGACGGTGACGCTGTTCAAGTACGATGCCGAATCGGGCGAGGGCATTTCGGAAACGGAGTTTCGCCTGACGTACACGCCGGCCGGCGGCGGCGCGCCCACAGTCGCGGCGCCGCGCACGAATGCGGAAGGCATGCTGGTTCTGGAGCTGTCTGGCAAAGGGAGCTACGAGCTGGTGGAAACGGCGAACGAGGGCTACGTGGCGAACGCGGGCTTCAAGGCAACGTTCTCCTTGGGAAACGAAGACCACAACGGGGAGTTCGACCTGGCCGATGCGGGCGACCGTGCCGCCATCGAGGCGGTGGTGGAAGGCGCCGACGTGGATCAGGACGGGGGATTGGCGAACACGCGGCTGACCGGCAGCGCGTCGTTCAGGAAGGAGAGCGCCGCCGACGGCGCGGCGCTTGACGGCGCGGTGTTCGCCCTGCAGCGGCAACGCGTCGACGCCACGTGGGAGGACGTTGCGACGGGCCTTGCCACGGGGAAGGCGTATGCGTTCGACGCCGCCGCAGGAAGCGCCGCAGAAGACGCCTCCGCCGCGCCGGCGGCGGGCGTGCTGCGCGTTTCCGGCCTGCCGTGGGGCACGTACCGCTTTGTGGAAACGACGCCGGCCGGCGGCTTCGCGGGGCAGGTTGGCGACGAGCCGGCAGCGAGCGCCGCGTTCGTTGTCGCGCGTGACACCGTGGAGGCGGAGGCCGTGCTGCAGGATGTGGAGAACCAGCCCACGCGCCTGGTGCTGCGCAAAACCAACGAAGACGGGACGGAGACCCTTCCCGGAGCGCGGTTCACGGTGACGCCGGTGGGCGCGGGCGCGTTCGCCGACGGCGCGACGGGCGCGAGGGAACTGACGACGGGGGCGGACGGCACGGCCTCGCTGGAGGGCCAGCTGTGCGTGGGCGCCACGTATGCCATCGCGGAGGCGGCGGCGCCCGCAGGCTACGAGTTGGCAGGCGGAACGCTGCATGTGACGGTGCAGGCAGACGGTTCTCTGACGGCAGCCGACGGCATTTCCGCCCCGTGGTCCCTGAACGGCAATGCGGCCACCGTCTCCCTTGCCGACGAGCCCATACGGGCATTCGTCAAGAAGGTGGACGCCAACGACGAGACGAAGGCGCTGTCCGGCGTGGCCTTCGACGTGGTGGGCGCCTTCGCCGACGGCGCCGCGAGCAAGAGCGTGGAAACCGGCGCCGACGGCGCGGTTCTGATAGAAGGTCTGGTTGCGGGCAACCGCTACCAGGTGACCGAGACGGGCGTGCCGGCCGGGTACACGCGCATTGCTGGCACGTTTGCGTTCGACGTGCGGGCCGACGGCACGCTGGTTCCCGTCGGGGACATGGTTGGATACCGCGTGGACACCGACGGCGTGACGGTGGTTGCCGCCGACAGCCCGACGCGGCTTGCTGTGGAAAAGGTGGCCGAGGACGGAACCCCGCTTCCCGGAGCGCGGTTCACGGTGACGCCTGTGGGCGCGGGCGCGTTCGCCGACGGCACGACGGGGGCGAGGGGGCTGACGACGGGGGAGGACGGCACGGCCTCGCTGGAGGGTCAGCTGTGCGTGGGCGCCACGTACGCCATCGCGGAGACGGCGGCGCCCGCAGGCTACGAGCTCATCGCCGGAACGCTTTCCGTCAGGGTTGCCGAAGACGGCGCCCTCGAGGCAACGGGCGTGGTGCCGAACGGCTACGAGAAAAGCGACGCCAACACGTTCACCGTGCGGGCCGTGGACACGCCGGTGGTCGTGGGGCTGCAGAAGGTGAGCACCGACGATTACGCAACGCCGCTTGCGGGCGCCGAATTCGTGGTGAAGGGCGCGTTCGCCGACGGCAGCACCGAGCAGCGCCTGACCACGGACGGTGGCGGCCTCGTCAACTTGGAGGCGTTGCTGGTGGCGGGCGAGACGTACACCGTCGTCGAGGCGCGCGCGGCGGACGGCCATGAAATAGTGGCGGGTTCCTTTGGCTTCGCGGTGGCGGCAGACGGCACCATAACGGTGGCGGCCGACAGCGTGGAGGCGGCCGACGGCCAGCCGGGATACCAGATTGCAGACGGAGGCGCCATTGCGCTGACGGCGGCCGACACGCCCATCAAGGCAAGAATCATGAAGACCAACCGCGACGGCGAGCCTTTGGCGGGCGCGGTGTTCGAGATCGTTCCCCACGACGGCTCCGAAGCCAGAACGTTCACGAGCGGCTCCGACGGCGCGGTGGAGATCGACGCCGCTTGGCTGGTGGCAGGCGCATCCTATACCATTTCCGAAGTGTTCGCCCCGGCAGGGCACGAACTGGCGGGGTCGGCCACGTTTGTGGTCAACGCCGACGGCACGCTGTCCTTCGTCGGAGCCGATGCGGGCGGCAGCGTGGCGGGCAAGGAGGGCAGCGGGCTGTACACGGCCTCGGAGGACGCCGACGGCACGGCGGTAGTTTCCGTGAAGGACGACCTGATTCGGGTTTCGCTGATAAAGCGCGACGCCGCAGGCAATGCGCTTGCGGGCGCCGAGTTCGCCGTGCAGGGCCGGTTCCCCGACGGGGACGTGGAAAAAACGTTCTCGTCCGACGATGCGGGCGTGCTGTTCCAAGACTACGTGCTTCTGGGAAGCGCGGAGGGGGAGCGCTACCTGATTCGGGAAACGCAGGCTCCTGCCGGCTACGAGCTTCTAGGCGATGTGGTGTTGCGCGTCCACGACGACGGCACGGTGGCGGTGGACGAAGCGACGCCGGAGGGCGTGCGCGGTGCCGTGTCCGTCGATCAGGCGGACGGAACCGCGGTGGTTACGGTGAGGGATGCGGCCATCGAGGTTGAGCTGCGCAAGGTGTCCGAGGACGGCAAGGCGCTTTCCGGCGCCGAGTTCAAGGTGGTGGGCACGTTCGCCGACGGCGCGGCCGAAAAGGCGCTTGAGAGCGCGCAGGACGGCACGGCCACGCTGGCCTCTCTGGTTGCGGGAGAGTCGTACACGGTCACGGAGCAGAAGGCTCCCGACGGCTACCGGCTCATAGAGAAAGACTACACCTTCACGGTCAGGCCAGACGGGACGCTTGCCGGGGAGGCGGGCGCGGGCTACGCCATCGTGGACGACGGACTGGTGTTGCAGGTAACCAATGAGAGGATCCCCCCGGCGACGCTGCTGTCGAAGACGGGCGACGGCCAGGGGCCCGTCTTCGTGCTGCTGGGCGTTGCGGCTGCGCTTTCGGCGGCTGCGGGCGCCGGCGCGATGCGCCGCCTCCGCAGGCGCTGGGAGCGTCCGCGCGGGGCGTAGGGGCGGACGCAGGCGGACGCAATGCTTTCGCAGACTTCCGCAAGAAACAGATAAGCCATCCGCGCTAGGGGGTTGTGGCGGATGGCTTATCTGCTGTGTTTCAGACTATCTCGATTATAAGACCATATCTATTACTTGACAAGAGCGTTTTCGTATAATATTTGAAACGGTGCGAAAAAATGTGCCGCAAAGTGCGCGGTGTGGAATTTGCCCGGGCACAGGCGCCGCTGGATTCGCGCGGGTGCGCAGTGCAGGCGCGGGCTGCATGCGGCGCAAACGCGGGCTGTGGGTTGCAGGCCACGGGCGGCGCAAGGGCGTTGTCCTGCTGGTGGACACGCGGCAACGCGGCGCTGGGCAATGGACGATGAACGCCTTGCCGGGGTTGGCGTGCCGTGCGCGCGTGGCACGGGCTGTCTCCCCGTTGGCGGGGCTGGTTTTCGGAAGGGATGCATCATGCGATTGATCTCGTGGAACGTGAATGGGTTGCGCGCCGTGCTGGGCAAGGGGTTCAACGAGGTCTTCGCGGAATTCGACGCCGACGTGTTCGCATTGCAGGAGACGAAGCTCCAGATGGGGCAAGTGGACATGGACGTGCCGGGCTATCACGAGTTTTGGAGCTGCGCGGAAAAGAAGGGCTATTCCGGCACGGCGGTCTTCTCGAAAGAGGCGCCGCTGCAGGTGCTGCACGGGCTGGGAAACCCGTATCTGGACACCGAGGGGCGCATCGTGGCGCTGGAGTTCTCCAAGTTCTGGTTCGTGGACGTGTACACGCCCAACGCGCAGAGCGAGCTGGCACGCATCGCGCACCGCATGGAATGGGACGACGCCTTCCGCGAGTTCTGCAAGGGGCTGGAAGCCGGTGTGCTGCCTGAGGGCGTGCCCGTGGAGCGCCGTGCGGGCGTGGGCGATGCGGGTGCCGCGGAGCCTCCTGCTGGCGACGTGCCCGGTGCGAGCGGCATGGGGGACGCGAAGGTCGCAGGGGTCACAGGGGCCTTGGAGGTCACCGGTGCCGATGCCGCTGCCGCTGGTGCCCCCGATGCCGACGCGCGCAGGGCGTTGCTGGGCGCGCGTTCCACCGACCCGGGTTTCGCCTACGTGTTGGGCACGACCGGGGCGGGCGAGACGGCGACGCCGAAACCCGTGGTCATGTGCGGCGACTTCAACGTGGCGCATCAGGAGATCGACCTCAAGAACCCCGGCCCGAACCGCGGCAAGGCGGGCTTTTCCGACGAGGAGCGCGGGAAGTTCACCGAATTGCTGGACGCCGGCTTCACCGACACGTTCCGCCACCTGCACCCCGATGTCACCGGCGCCTACTCGTGGTGGAGCTACCGCTTCAAGGCCCGCCAGACCAACGCGGGATGGCGCATCGACTACTTCCTGGTGAGCGACGCGCTGGCCGATCGGGTGGAGGCCGCCAGCATCTACAGCGAAGTCCACGGCAGCGACCACTGCCCCGTGGGGGTGGAACTGGACCTGTAGCGCCTGCATGCTTTGCGGCGTCGTGACGCTGCGCGTCGCTCCGCGCTCCGCTTGCCCCCTGCGTGTCGTCCGGGCGTTGGCTTCCGCTGGTCCCGCCCGCATGGCGCGCGCGGGGGCGTCGTGGTATGATGCTGCTTTCTGCGTTGGGGTTTCTGCGAAGGAAGCGGGCGGATGGACAGGGCGAAAATAGAAGCGGGCGTGCGGCTCGTTCTGGAAGGCATTGGGGAAGACCCCGGCCGCGAGGGACTGCTCAAGACGCCCGAGCGCGTGGCGAAGATGTACGAGGAAGTGTTTGCCGGCATGGTGCAGGATCCGGCCGAGCACTTCGAGACGACGTTCGACGAGCATCACGAGGAAATGGTGCTCGTGCGCGACATCCCGTTCTACTCCATGTGCGAGCACCATCTGGTGCCGTTCTTCGGCATGGCGCACGTGGCGTACATCCCGGCGGCCGACGGGCGCATCTGCGGCCTTTCGAAGCTGGCGCGGCTGGTTGACGTGTTCGCGAAGCGCCCGCAGGTGCAAGAGCGCCTAACCTCGCAGATTGCCGACACGCTCATAGAGGGGCTGCATCCGCAGGGCGTCATCGTGGTGCTGGAGGCCGAGCATCTGTGCATGAGCATGCGTGGCGTGAAGAAGCCGGGCGCGCGCACCACCACCAGTGCGGTGCGCGGCGCGTTCGAGCGCAGCCAGGCCACGCGTGCCGAAGCGCTCTCGCTCATCTTCGCGCGCAGGAGCTGAAGAAAGGAGCCGTTCATGAAGTGCGTCATCTCCGTTCTGGGCAAAGACCGCAGCGGCATCGTGGCGGCGGTGTCCACCACGCTGGCCGCGTGCAACGCCAACATCGACGACATCAGCCAGACCATTCTGGAGGACATATTCTCCATGACGATGCTGGTCACGCTGGATCCCGAGGCGGCCGATTTCAACACCGTGCAGGAAAGGCTGGCCGCCGTGGGCGAGGACCTGGGCGTGCAGGCGATCATCCAGCGCGAAGACGTGTTCCAGTACATGTACAAGGTCTGAGGCCATGGGCCGAGGTCCAAGGGGGCGGCTTGGCCGGCCTGCGGCTTGAACTGCGGCGGGCGAAGGGGAGGCGCTCTCGTTCGAGCGGCTTCCCTCGGGCGGCTTCGCCCGGGCGGCTGGCCACCTGCATCTGCGTTGCGGCGTCGAGTGGCGCCAGGGGGGCGGGGGACCGCGATTGAACAGACAGGCCGGACGCTGCATGGCGTCCGGCCTGCGTTTTCCATGGTCGCGGGGGCAGGATTTGAACCTACGACATCCGGGTTATGAGTGTGGATAGTAGTAAGCCAGCAGGGATTTTGCCGGAAAATACTAACCTTTCTATCAGCAAAAATACCACTATTGCAGACAATGCCGCCATGGTTGTAAAATCAAGACGGGAGCATTTGGTGCATATTTGGTGCATGGCTTGGTGCATGAAAGGGGCTGGCATGCTGTACGGAAAGCAACCCATGCTAAGGGAGTACGCCAAGAAGGGCGGCAAAAAGGCGTGGCGTGCGCAAGTCAAGTACAAGGACGATGACGGAGCATGGCGCACCAAGTCGAAGACTTTCGAGGGCGTAAAGAGCAAGCGGGCGGCTGAGAGGGCGATGGCCGCATGGTGGGACGAGCTGAGGGCAGAAGCCGACCGCGCCGAGAACTCCCCGCAGAAAGCCGTTCAGACCGTCCTAGAGTACCTTATGGCCTACGTTGACGGCGTGGCCGTGACCGCCGAGCCGTCCACCGTCAACGGGTACCGCTACATCCTGCGGCGGCAGGTTGAGCCGTTCGCCATTGCGGGGGCGGGGCTTTCAGAGGTAGGCCCCGAGGATTTCCGAGCATGGCTCGCCGAGGTCGCGGCCAAGTACTCGGCAGCTAGCACGTCCAAAGCCTTTGTCTTGGTTCGTTCCGCGATGCGTCAGGCCGTGAACGACGGGCGGCTACAGCGCAACCCCACGGACGGCGTTAAAGCCCCCAAGCGCAAGCAGCCCGAGCCTAACGCGATACCTGAGGCCCAGAGGAAGCGGCTTGCGGCTGCGCTCGCTGCGGCATCCCAGACTCCCGACGTTGTGGCTATGCAGATGGCCCTTTACACCGGGATGCGAGAGGGCGAGATATGCGCCCTGCGATGGCGCAATGTCGATTTAAAGGCAATGACGCTGGACGTTCGTGAGGCCATAGGCAAGGACAACGGGCGCTATTACGTCAAGGAGCCTAAGACCGGGGGGAGCCGTCGCACCATCTGCTACCCCGAACCTTTGGCCGAGGCGCTGAGGGCGAGGCGTGCCGAGGTTTCCACGCAGTGCCTAGAAGCGGGCGTGCCCTTCTCGCCTGACATGTTCGTTTTGGGGCGCATAGACACGGATGAGGCCACAGGCGATTACCGTTTCTATAATCCCCACGTCCTTTGGGAGCGGTGGCGCGTCATGGCGGATTTGCTGGGACTTATGGGCACTCAGGGCAAGCGTCCCACCTTCCACGACTTGCGGCACACCTACGCCACGGCGGCGATAGCGGCGCACGTGGACGTTAAGACCGTCTCTAGTTCGCTGGGACACGCAAACGCCGCTATGACGCTCAACATCTACGCCGACGCAGACCCTGACGCAAAGAGGCGCGGGGCCGAGGTCGTGGCAAGGGCCATGGCGGGCGGCGAGCCTGCGGCGCGAATCATGGAACTTGCCCCCACGGGCACGGCGTATTAGGCAACCTGCGGCGCTACGCCGCTCAACGAGAGAAATGACAGGAAATGAGCCTTAACGACTTGGAGCTTATGGGGCGCGGGGACATAAGGAGGCCGCTTCGAGGTTTCTGGTCCAGTCGCAAGGCCTCACGGAGCTTTACATGGCGGCGCTGGGCTACGTGAACGCCGCCAACGACGGGGAGCGCGGCTGCTCGCAGGACGTGGCGGCTACTGTGGGCGAGATCGCAGAAGGATTGCTCTACAAGGCCAACGCCGACGGCGTGGCGGCTCTGGAATGCATGGAGGTGTGAAATGCCCGACAAGCCCCTATTCCCCCGATTCCGGGAGGTTCTACAGGCCGAGGCCAAGGCGGGGCGCAGGGACGGCCACAAGGCCGAAACGGGGCCTTTGATAGAGCGTATATCCGCCGAGACTGGCAGGAAGCCCGAGACGGTCAGGCGGTGGCAGGGCAACCCCCGCCCCATACGTGCCAAGGAAGCCAATGCCATAGCAAGGGCGCTCAGCGCGGCCAAGGCCGAGCGGCTGGGCGATAGCGACCCGATGGCATACTGGGCGGGGTTCTATTTCGACATGATGGAGCCGAGGGAGCATTTGAGCGCCGACCTTGCTCCCGTGGCCGTCGCTTGCCTTGCCGAGGTGTTCAAGGCTGGCCCCGTCTACGGGAATCTAGAGGTTCAGGGGCGCATCCTCAACGCCGTCATTGCCGAGCTGTGCCGGGTGAAGGTTGAGCTATCGGCGATTGCGCCCGATGGCGAGCTTGCGCCCGAGATTGACGCGCTGCGGGCGCTGGCAGGCGTTGAGACGGCGCGGGACTTGGAGGAAGCCCGCGTGGCGGTATCCAAGATTCGGGGCTGAAAACTCCACAGACCACATACAACCGCAAACGCATCCACCGAATGCACCCTTCCCGCACAACGGGAAGGGTGCATTCGGTATACCCCTTTTCGAAAAGCCCACCACTTGCCTAACGTGCCGCTCTACTTGCAAAAAAGTGTCATTTTCAGCTGTGCGATACTCAACCCGTCAACAATGCCAACGCCGACACAACGACGAGAAAGGGGCGGCTATGGAAGCGCAGAGAATCACGACTAGGGAGCAGGCCGAGGGTTTGCCGCTGCTTCTGAACGGCAAGGAGGTTGCGGAGTTGCTTTCAATCAGCGAGCGCCAAGCCGTCAGACTTGCCAAGGAGGGCGGATTGCCCGCCGTGCGGGTCGGGCTTCAATGGCGCTTCAACCGTGACAAGGTTCTAGTTTTCGCCGGTATTGAGTAGGCGCCACGATGGCCGAGGGAAAGCCCGATTACTACAAGTTCCCGAGGGAGCTTTACGAGGCGGCTAGGGAGTTGCCGGGGGCACAGGGCGCGAGACTTTGCCTAGCCGCGCTGGCGCTGTTCTACGATGGCGAGGAGCCGCGGGGGCTTTCCGTGAGGGGTGGGGCGGTTATGACCGGCTTCAAGGGGCGCATAAAGAAAGCCCGCTCCAACTTCGAGGCCACGACCGAACGAGCGCCGAACGAGAACCAAACGGATTTTAAACGGTTTCCAAATGAACGCCAAACGGAAACCGAACGAGAAACCAAAAGCGACGTTTTACCTGCGAAAACGGCAAATCAACCTGCACAGGTTGTGCCCACAGATATTAGATATAGAGATAAGGGAGTAAATACAATCCCCCCACCTATAGAAGGAGAACCCCCTGAGAAGGAGGGGGAAGGGGATTTCATTTCGCGGTATTTCAGCAAGACGTGGCGGACGTGAGGGAGGTTGCTCCGATGGTCGATGACTATGCGGCGACGGGTTGGCCAAGTCCGAGCCTCGCGGAGGAAGATGCCGCACGGGAGTACGCCGAGCGCGCTGCGGTTTGGGAGCGCGAGGGATTTGAGCCGTCATTCGTCCCCGGCCTCACGTGGGCTAGGATGCTTGAGTTGGGCGATATTCAGTTCCGCTCATGGTGGGGCTTCGACAGGTTCCCCGTTGTCAAGGACGGCGACGGCAGGATAAGGCACGCCGCCGAATCCGGGCGGCTGCTCACGGAGGAAGACGCCGCAGACCTCGCGGCGATGAACGCGCGGGACTTCCCCGACGCGCCCGAGGCCCCGAGGGACGAGGCGGCAGACCGCGCGGCCATGGCGGCGGCGGGCGTGCCCCGGAGGTTCGCCGAGCTTGCACTTTCGGGCGTGGCGCTGCCCGAAAGGTTGGAAGCGTGGGCCTCGGATGCCGCCAAGGGTTCCGCGCCGTGGTTCTACGTGGGCGGCGGAACGGGCGCGGGCAAAACCACGCTCGCCGGGGCGGCATGCCTTGCGATGGTGCGCCGTGGCGCTAGGCCGCGATTCGTCAACGCCCGCATGTTGAAGCAAGAATGGGACGCGGGCGGACTGTATGGCACGGCATCGAGGCCGACCAAGGCCGAGGCCATAGAGCCGTACAAGGCCGCGCCGGTTCTGGTGCTGGACGGGCTGGGGGAGGAGCGCACGGACAAGGCTTTTTGCGATTGCCTTTTCGACCTCATTGACCGCCGATACACCGAGCTTCGCCCAACCCTCATAACGTCACAGTTCGGAATGAGCGACTACCGCAACCGCATGGAGCGGGCGGGCGGTGACAGGGAAGCCGCCTACGCCGTAGCATCGCGCGTGGCCGGGGCCATGGGCGGGCTTGCGGGGTGTGCCGACAACCTGCTTGTTCTGGACTGCGCGGACAGGCGGCAGACGTGAAGGGAGGTGGTGGCCGTGTGCGTAGATGATTACCCATTTGAGTTAGGCAGCACCCTTGTGCCGGCGTGGTAGCGGCGCGAGGGTGCTGAACGATCAGACTGGCGACGGAGAGGGGCCGGGGGGGGGGCGCCCCTCCCTTCCTCCCGATGGCTACCCGGCGGCGATATGGCCGATTTCCCCCCGATGGTTTCCGGCAACAGGGGGGTATTACCGACAGGACGGCAACGATTCGGAACAAACGCAAAATCGCGGGCGCAGGCCTGCGGGAAAGAGGAAGCCATGAGCTATTGCAAGGAAACGACCGCCCAAGAGCTGGCCGATGCAATCAAGGAGAACGCCGTTGACTGCGCCAACATCGTTCGGGATGACTGGGAGCATCAACGCAGGTACGCAGTCGGCGGCACGGCCCCGAAAGAGCCGAGTATCGCCACTATATCCCCAGATGGTCGAATTCGGCTTGAGGAGCGGAAGCGCAAGGCCATGGACGAGGTGGACGGGATTATCGCGGACGCAAAGAGAGACACGATGGGCGATATGGCGGCGGCCGTACCCGACGAGGCGGCGAGCCTTCTCGCCTCCCTCGCACGCCGCAAGCGGGTTACCAGCGATGAGGCGCAGGCCATTTACGACGAGTACGGCACGAATTACCTCGTGCGCCAAGAACTGGCGGAGATTTGCCGCGAAAAGTCGCTTCGTGTCGTTGTGCGCGAGGGGGAGGTGACGAGCAAGGACATGGAGCTTATGGGCATGGCCCGTGAAAAGTGCCGCATGTACATCGATGCCATGAAATCCTACGACACCAATGCTCAGGAGCTTTTCCTTACCTTCAGCAACCGTAGGGCTGTATTCGGCGTGCCGGTATCCGGAAGCCTTGTCTAGGTAATGAAGTGGACTGCTCGTGAAATTCGTTGCCCCGGCAGGCGATAGGGCGGGAGGCGGCAGCGGGACTGGGGAAGCCGTGAAGAAGCGCGACCGTTTCCTGATTCGAAGGTCTGGGCGTGCCGCGCCTTTAGCGGCGGTGGGGTGAACGCTGGATTGACCGCGCAGCCCACCATCCAAGGCACTAGCCCCTCTGTAAAAGGTCAGCGGGGATTGCCTTGCGGAAGGGCAGCGCCGAAAACCTCCGGGTGTAGAGGGCGGCACGCTGGCCCTTCGCGACGATTGTAGCACACGCTAAGCACGGCAGAACTGACCACGCCCGAAACCGCGCTTGGCGAGGCCCCTTGCTCACGCCCTAGGCCTTCATCTCGTGCGCGCCTCAGGGCCGAAGAAGCGCCGTTTGGTGCATATTTGGTGCATGGGCTTGGTGCATGAGAGCTGATACCATAAAAATAACCGCTGGCATATTTGCATATCTGCCAGCGGTTTTGTTTCCTGGTCGCGGGGGCAGGATTTGAACCTACGACCTCCGGGTTATGAGCCCGGCGAGCTACCAGACTGCTCCACCCCGCACTTTGTGTCGCCTCTTTGCCTGCAACAATAAACAGGAAAAGCTGCAAAAATGAATGATACTCCGCACTCAAACTTATTACAAACATTCCTTGCCGTATCACAAAACAATCACAACATTGCATGCCGGTTGCGGTTGGGGTCAATTTGCAAAGTTAGCTGAACACCCAGGTGAGCGATGGCGGTTGCGGTTTCGGTTTCGGACGGTCGAACGGTTTCGGGTGGTTTCGGACGGGCGGGTTCGCTAACTTCGCAACTCAACCGGGCTTAGGGCGGCTGTTTGCGAAAGCTCGCGGAATGGCGAATCGCCGGTGGGCAGAAAATGGCAATGGAGCAAGGATGGCAAATGCGTCAGGCGGGCGGGCCAGAAGCCGGGGCGCGGCAAGGGCATTCCCCGCGGTTTGCCGCCTGTCATGGCAGCGTTCGTTCCTGCGAAACAGGCGCGGGCTGCCGGCTTTGTCGGCTTGCCCCCGCTTCCGCGGCGTTTCCCCCCTGCCTCGCTTGCTGCTGCGCTTCTGGCTCCCGTTTTCTTGCTGGAAACGGTGTGGTCGAAAGCACGTCTCCTTGCTTCCTTGCACTATAATCACAGGCAGCTTCCGGCGCGGCGCACCGCCTTGGAGCGCCCGGCAAGCGCAGGCGTTCGCCGGGCAGGCGCAATCGCCCGGTTGGCAACTGTTTTCGCGATGGCGGAAAGGAGCTTCGTGGAAGACATACATTTCGGCACCGATGGGTGGCGTGCCATCATCGGCGAAGGCTTCACGAACGACAACGTCGTGCGCGTCGTGGATGCGGCGGCGCGCGTGTTCAAGGAAGACGCGGTGGCGGCCGGACGTGCCGCCGACGCTCCCGGCACGCTGATCGTCGGCCACGACTGCCGGCGCGACGCGCACGCCTACGCCCAGCTGGCTGCGCAGGTGGCCGCTGCGCACGGCTTCGACGTCAAGCTCACGCAGGACTACTGCCCCACGCCGGCTCTGTGCTGGTCGGTGGCGCACGACGAGGACGCCGTGGGCGGCATCATGCTCACTAGCAGCCACAACCCTGCCGAATACCTGGGCGTGAAGCTGCGCATGGCCGACGGCGGCGCCAGCCCCAAGGAATTCACCGACCGCGTGGAGGCGCAGCTGCCCGACCAGCCGACGCAGGCGCGCGGGAGCTTCCGCGAAGTCGATCTCATGACCGCGTATCTGGCCGCGCTCGGGAATTTGGTGGACAAGGAGGCCATCCGCGCCGCCCATCTGCGCGTGGTGGTGGATCCGCTGTACGGCGCGGGCCGCGGGCATTTGGCGGGGCTTCTGCGCGACATGGGCGTGGAGGTGTGCGAGATCAACAACGCCTGCGATCCCACGTTCGACGGGCTGCATCCCGAGCCCATCCCCCCGTGGGTCGATCGGGGCTTGGCGAAGGTGCGCGAGCTGGGCTACGATGCGGTGTTCATCAACGATGGTGACGCCGACCGCATTTCCGCAGGCGACGAGCACGGCAATTTCGTGAACCCCCACCGCGTCATCACGCTGTTGGTGCAGCACATGGTGGAGGATCGGCACGAGAACGGGCGCGTGGTGAGCACCATCACGGCGTCGGCCATGCTCGACCGCATGTGCCGCCGGCTGGGGCTGGAACTGGTGTCCACGCCCGTGGGATTCAAGTGGATCTACGGCGAAATGGAAAAGGGCGGCGTCATGATCGGCGGCGAGGAATCGGGCGGCATCGGCCTGCCCGGCCACGTCAAGGAGCGCGACGGCCTGCTGATGGCCCTTCTGCTGGCGGAAACCATGGCCCAGCGCGGCATGAGCCTGGGGCAGCTGCTGGAAGACATGTTCGCGAAAATCGGGCGCCTGGAATTCGCGCGGCGGGGCCTGACGGTGACGGACGCCCAGATGGAGCGCTTCCGTACGGAAACGGTGCCGGCTTACGAGGCGGATTCCATCGCCGGCAAAAGCGTGGTGGGCGTGGACCGGCGCGACGGGGTGAAGTTCCTGTTGGAGGACGACGCGTGGGTGATGATGCGCCCCTCGGGCACCGAGCCTTTGGTGCGCGTGTATGCCGAGGCCGCCACGGAGCAGGAAGTGGAGGCGCTGCTGGACGCCGCCGCGCAGGTGGTGTGCGGGGAATAGCCGCCGCGCGAGCGTGGCAGGCGGGGCGGTTGCCAAGGCGCAAGGAGGCGGCTGCAAAAACGGCGCGCTGCGGCGCAAGGCCGCACAGGGCGTTTCCTCAAGCGCGCGGACGCGTCGGTCGAAAAGGCGCGCGGCTAGTCGAGGCGTGGGAGCTTCTTCAGGAGCGCCCACGCCTTCTGTTTGTGGGCGTTGTCGTCAAGCAAGCTTTCGAACTGGCGAAACGCAATGGCGTCACGCCCGAACAGGCGGCAGTGCGCATCGAGCGGCACGTCCTGCCGGTACGTTGCGGCAAGGGCGCCTGCGGATGCGGCATCCGCGGCCACCACGCGCAAGGGGTCGATGCCCTCCACGACGAGGAAAAGGTCGTCCTTGCCCAGCGGGGCGGCGGGCGCCGCGGTGACGTTCTGCCTGCGGGCCGTCCTCGCCGCGTCGCCGCCCGTCACGTCGTCCTGCTCGCGGGCGCCGCCCTCCGTCGCGGTGCCGCCTCGCCCGCAGGGTGTGCCTGATGTGCCAATCTCCGTTGCGCCATCCACCGTCGTGCCGTTCTTTGCCGCGCCGTTCTGCCCGCAATCTGCTCCTGCCACGCTTGCCGCCTCCGCCGGCTCGGCGGCTTCCAACGTGGCGAACGTGCAGGCGTCTTCGCCGAATCCCAATGCCGCGGCGGAGTTCGCAATGGCCTGTCGTGCCGCCTCGCCCAAGGGCCTTTCGCTCACGACGCACCACGGGCCCATCCGGTTTCCCAAAAGATGCGCGCCGAACTCCCGCCACACGCGGTCGGCGGCTGCAGTGTACATGTTACTGTTTGCAGGTTTTTTCACACCGCTCCTTGAACTCTCCCCGCATCTGCACTACAAAGAAGCATAATAGCAAGAAACGGACGCCTGCGCCTGCGGCGGTTGCGGCGCGGGCGCGGCAAAAGAGACAAGGAGTTGCGAACATGTGCACAAACGGCGTGAACACGGGGCAGTTCGAGCAGATGATCGACCAGATAGACGACCACATCAAGCTGGAGCGTCGCTGGGCGCACACGCTCGGCCACATGGCGGGCGACGCCGGCTTCGCCACCGTTTCCGAGAAGATGCATGCGGCTCAGGCGTTGCTCGACGACGTGCGCGCCCTGCTGGGCGAGGCCAAAGACGCGCTCGAGGAAGATGCCGAAGGGGCCAGTGGCGTTACGGTCAACCTGGTGTAGCCCATGAGCAACGACCTCATGCGCTTTTCGGTGGCCATGCCGGAAGACCTGCTGGTGCGGTTCGACCGGCTGGTGGCGCGGCGCGGCCTTGCGAAGAACCGCAGCGAAGTGGTGCGCGACTTGGTGCGCGACGCCTTGGTGGAGGACGACTGCGCCACGCCCGGCGCCGAAGTGGTGGGAACGCTCACCATAGTGTTCGACCACCACGCTTCCGACCTGCAGGAAAAGCTGCACAGCATCCAACACGACTACTGCGAGTTCATCGTGTCGTCCCTGCACGTGCATCTAGACCAGCACATGTGCCTGGAGGTGATCGTGCTGCGTGGGGAAACGGGGTTGGTGCAGGACATAGCGAACCTCATTCTGGGAACGAAGGGCGTGCAGAATGGCCGCCTCGTCGTCACCACGACCGGGCATCTCGCTTAGGCTTCGCGCAACGCGGGAAGCGGACGACGGGTATCCGGCGCTCGTTTCCCTTTTTCGGATACGTTACGGAAAGGGTGGCAATGGACACGACGGTCATGCTGGGGCACGGCAGCGGCGGAACCATGATGAAACGCATCATAGACGAGGTGTTCTTCGCCGCCTATGCAGGGGACGAGCTGCTGCGGGGCGACGACGCCGCCGTGCTGCCGGCACCTGCGCCGGGGGAGCGTCTAGCGTTTTCCACCGACAGCTTCGTGGTAACGCCCCATTTCTTCCCGGGCGGCGACATCGGGCGCTTGGCCGTGTGCGGCACGGTGAACGACGTGGCCACCAGCGGCGCCACGCCGCGCTACCTGAGCTGCGGGTTCGTGTTGGAAGAAGGCTTTCCTGTGGCCGACCTCAAGCGCATCTGCGCGTCCATAGCGGAATGCGCACGCGAGGCGGGCGTGAAGCTGGTCACCGGCGACACCAAGGTGGTGAACCGTGGGCATGGCGATGGCGTGTACATCAACACGAGCGGCATCGGCACGCTGGCCGAGGGCGTCGAACTGGGCGGCGCGCAGTGCCAGCCGGGCGACGTGGTGTTGGTCAGCGGCACGTTGGGCGACCATGGCATCACCATCATGAGTTGTCGCGAGGGCTTAAGCTTCACCACCGACCTGCAAAGCGACGCGGCCCCGCTGAACCACCTGATTGCCGACGTGCTGGCGGCGGCGCCCCATACGCGCTGCTTCCGCGATCCCACGCGGGGCGGCCTGGCCTCCACGCTCAACGAGTTGGCGTCGCAGGCGCAGGTGGACATCGCCGTGGAAGAGGACGACGTGCCCGTGAAGGATGCCGTGCGCGGGGCCTGCGACATGCTGGGCTACGACGTGCTGCAGGTGGCCAACGAAGGCAAGATGGTGTGCGTCGTGGCCGCCGACGAGGCCGAGGCGGCGCTTGCGGCCATGCGCGCGAACCGCTACGGTGCCGACGCCGCCATCATCGGCACGGTGGGCGAAGCCCAGCCCGACCGCGGCCCCAAGGTGTTCCTGCGCACGGCGTTCGGCGGCACGCGCATTCTGGACATGCTGGTAGGCGAGCAACTTCCCCGCATCTGCTGACGCCCTTCGACGGATTGGGAAGCGGTCGAAGCGGGCCGAAGCCGGCCGAAGCGGTTCCCCAGTCTTTTTAACCGCATCCTGAAAAATCCCGATTTTTCCTTGCAAAAGAGCGGAACAATGGTATCTTGCGGGCAGAAAGTTTTTGGGGACCCGTTGGCGCGCAGTTGGCGGGTTTAGACGAGAAGGAGTTGCTATGTCTCACCCGGTCATCGAATCCGATGAGTGCATCGGTTGCGGAATCTGCGTTGACGCTTGCCCGCAAGAGGTTCTGGAAGTGGTTGGCGGCACGGCCGAAGTCGTCAACGAGGACGCCTGCATCGCCTGCGGCGATTGCGTCGAAGAGTGCCCGATGGGTGCGATTCCCGAGGTTGTGGAAGACTAGCAGCTGGGGTCGGGCGCTGTCGGCCCACGGTTCCGCTGCGCCAAGTTGATTCCTGCGCCCAGGCGCATGCAACTGGGGGAGGTCGGCGCATTTCGTTCGCTTGCCGCATCTGAGGCGGCGGGAATGGCGGCGGAGTTGCCGCTTGCGAGTGCACCGCCATACGCATGCCTGCGCACACGAGGAAAACGCTGCAGGTTTGTTGCCTGCAGAAAAGAAGGCCGGAGTTCACGTGACTCCGGCCTTCCTATTTGGGAATGTGGGTTACGGCGGGCGGCAGACGGCGGCAGCTGGAACGCGGCAGGCAGTGGTTGGCAGGCAGCGGCTGGCAGTGGCGACGGCGGAAGCTTGCAGCGGCAGGTGGCAGGCCCTTTCTCCGTCTTGCTTTGCCGGCCGGCGCGAATCACCGGGCCGGTAAGCGCATGACGCTCCACAAGCGCAACGGCCCTCCGCGCGAGGGCGACAAGTCCTCCGCCGGTTTCCGTCGCTGCGTCTATGCCGAACCGCTTGACCGGGCAAGAGCTGAGGCACGAAAGGGCGAAAGGGCAGAGGGATTTGCCGGGCCTGTGGATTGTTTCTACCGATTGCCGCCAGAAAACAAGAGTTGCGGTTTGTGGCTGCTGCGCGTCGGGCATGCCTGCGGGGGCGCTTGCCTTGCAAATAGGGTATGCTATTGGAAGCGATGGCGCCGAAGGGCGCTTCGGGTGGTTCGTGACTGTCAGGCGCTTCGGGTGACGTGGCCATTGGGTGTCCCGGGTGGCACGTTGGCTTTGGAGGGGGCAGAGGAGTGCAGTCGGGTCGTGCCCATGAACTGGCTTCGGAATACTCCCGGAAGCAGGGCCTTTCGAACTCGGCCCGTCCCTGGATCCGTTCTGGGGTGGTCTGCTGCAAGGAATGGAAAGGGCACGTGAGGGAAAAGCTACTCAGAATGCGCCAACAGTTCACGCCCACGGCGGCGCTTGTGCTGATTACCTATGCGCTGTACCGTTCGGTGGCGTATTCGAGCTACGTTACGAACTTCGGCTGGTATTCCGATGCCTTGGGGTACGTCTCCACCATTCCCTTCATGGCGGGCGCTTCGGTGGGCAATCTGGCGTCTGGCGCGGCCGTTCTTGCGTTGTATCTGAAGGGCATGCTGAAGCCTTATGCGCTCAAGGCCAACGTCCCCTTGGCAACACTTGCGTTGACTTACTGCATCGTTGCCTTGTTCCCGCAGGCAATGGGGAATTTTTACATGCTTGTGGCGCTGGGTTTGGTATGGGGCGTTGCCACGACGGTTGCCACCATTGCCCTCATCGAGCTTCTGGCGTATGGCGCTTCGCCAACGGTTCTCATTGTGCAGCTGGCGGCTTCGTCTTTGCTCTCGGCGATGGTGTCCCTTGCGGTGGATGGCCTTCCCCCCATGGTGGGAAACGCCCTGTGCGTGTTGATCGCCGTGGCGGTGATTCCGCTGCTGCGGGCGTGCCGTCGCCGTGTCGAACCCTATTGCATGGCCGAGAGGAAGGCATCTTTCCGCGAGGCGTTCAAGAGCTCCTCGACTCCCATTCTGGCCTGCGCCTTCTTCGAACTCATCACCGGGTTGGTGAACATGTACGCCTACAACGGCGCGTCGTCGTTCGTCATCGTTGCCGAGGCGCCCACGCAGGGCATGGCAATCTGCGCCGTGCTTGTTGCCCTGTTCGTTTTCGCAACGAACAGGGCGCCGAACCAGCGGGTGGTCTATTTGGCGGTGTTTCCCGGGGTCATAACGGTGTTTTTGATACTTCCGTTCTTCAGCGACATGCTCAGCAGGCCCATCAGCACGGTTATCTATTCGGCCTATGTGTTCACTTCCATGCTCTCGGCGTATTGCTATATCGTTGCGTGCCGCAATGCGCACAGCGGCGTGTACGGCATGGCGGCCCTTTCGGCGATAATCGTTCGCGTTTGCCTGATAGTCGGGCTGCTGCTCGGCTGGCATTTCGGCAGCCTGTCCGAGGGCGAGACGTTCATGCACCTATCCATCGTGTGCGTGGTGTGCGTGTATGTGTTGGGCATGGTCGTGCTGCTGTGGAGTTATCGGAGTGCCCGCGAAAAACGCGTGGAAGTGGTGCTGCTGCCCGAGACGTTCGAGGAATCGGTGGCGGCGCGTGCGGACGAGTTGACCGAAGAGTTCGGGCTGACCAGCCGCGAGCGTGATGTTCTGGTTGGGCTTGCGCATGGCAACACGGCCGCGAGCATTGCCCGGGACCTGTTCCTTTCCACCTCGACTGTGCAGGGCTACATCAAAGCGCTCTACGTCAAGCTGGGGGTGAACCGCAAACAGCAGGTGATAGACCTGTTCTCGCCGAAACCCCCCGAAAGCTGACGCTTTTCGCGGCTCTTTTTCTCGTCGTTCATCAGGCAGTTCTCATTTTCCCCAATTATTGGGGGATGCAAGTTCCCCGCAGCCGGATACGCTGCAAGGCGCATCGGCTGGCAAGGCTTGGGCGCCATGCGCGCTCGAACGCCATGCGGAACGCAGTCGCCGAAGCCTTCCAGCCACAGGATCAAGGAAAAAGGAGGAACGATGGCACTTTCGCGGAGGGATTTTCTGAAAGTGGGCGGCTCGGCTTGCCTCGTTGCGGGTGCGGGAGCGGCGTTGGCGGGTTGCAGCCCGAACGGCGGCGAATCCGGCAAGGCGGCATCGGCGGAAGGATCGGGCGAAGCTTCCGTTGTGGGCTACGAGCCGGTCAGCTTCGACCAGGAGACGGACATCCTCATCATCGGCACGGGCTATGCCGGTCTGGCTGCGGCCATGGCTCCGGCGCTTGCGGGCAAGAAGATCGTGTTCGCCGAAAAGCAGCAGATGATGGGAGGCGACTCGGCCGGTTCGTGCTGCTTCATGTTTGCCAACGGCACGCAGCTGCAGCTGGATGCGGGCTATTCCACCACGATTGACGAGTACTGGGAATCGGTCAAGGAAAAGCAGACGGCCGGCTTCGACCAGTACGACTGGTATCCCGAATGGGTGAAAGGCAAGACCTACGCCAACACGAAGTTCGTGGACTCCGCCATCAACGACTTCGGCGCGAAGTTCCAGCAGCCTGCCACCGACGAGGAGTTGCCGCGTTTGGCTGCAAGCGTCATCCTGCCGGCCGACGGCATTGGTACGGGCGGCATCAACATCCTCACGCCCATTGCCGCGAAACTGGAGGAACTGGGAGCCGAGTTCATTTACAACGCGCGTGCCATAGCCCTCATCAAGGATGCGGAAGGCACGGTCATCGGCGCGCGCTTCGAGGACACCGAGAAGGGCACGATCACGGACATCAAGGCTGCGGCCACCGTGCTCGCCACCGGCGGTTTTGCCGACAACGGCGAAATGGTCCAGCGCTACATTCCCGACTGGGCAAACTACGCGCAGCTGGTGCATGGCTGCCTGGGCGAGGGTCACAAGCTGGGCGTGGCGGCCGGCGCTGCGCTCACCGGCATGGATTCCTCGTACACCTACTGCAACCTCATGGGCGACATTCCCAACTGCACCACGTGGGGCTATTGGACGCCCGTGGTCTTGGTGCTGCCGAACGGCAAGCGCTTCATCAAGGAGGATCAGTCGCACGACGCGGCCATCGCGGCCGTGGAGGCGGGCTACCGCGAGTGGTGGTCGATCTTCGACCAGCGTGCGTTCGATGCCCGTTGCATCGCGGCGTCGGTGGAAAGCAACATCAAAACGCATGCGGATGCCTACGTGACCGCCAATACGCTTGACGAGCTTGCCGCCGGCATGGACGTTCCCGCCGAAACGCTCAAGGCCACGTTTGCCCGCTATGACGAGCTGGTGGCAAGCGGCGAGGATACCGACTTCGAGAAGAAGGCCTGGTTGAACTCGCTCGAGCCGCCGTACCATGCGCTGCGCTTGAACGTGTGCCGCTACAAGACGTCGGGCGGTTTCATGGTGGGTCCGAACAATCAGGTGCTCGACGAAAGCGACAACGAGATCCCCGGTTTGTACGCGGCAGGCGCCGTGACCACGCTGTCGTATGCGAGCGTGTCCACCTGCATGGCCACCGGCTACTACGTCGGCGAAACGCTCGCGGCGCTGTAGGCAGCCGGCAGACGGCAGGCGGCGGCTGGTGGGAAGCGGTCGGCTGCGGCGGACGGCGGATGGCGGGTGGCCGCGGCGGGTGGCGGGTGGCGGGTAGCAGCCGGTCGCGGCGGGTGTGGGAAGCGCAGGCGTAACGTCTCTTCCACTGTGGCACCGCCGCCCCGCCCCTCCCGCCGCTTGCCCAGCTCTCTCCCTTCGGGCAGCGACGTTCCGGTTGCCGCTGCGCCCTCCCGGACGGCATCCTTTGGTTGTTGCCCCCGTGGCGCCCTTTTCCAAAGGCGCCATGGGGGCTTTTGCGTTTTGCCGCCCTGTGAAAGCCACAAATTGGACGATTTCTGACACATAGAGGCGGGCGACCGCTGTCCAGTTTGCTTTCCTGCAATTCTGATCAGGCCTTTTGTTCTGCAGCATGTTTTCGAGGTGTCCTGCTGGGAAGGGGGATGTCGGAAATCGTGCAATTTGTGGCAGCGAAAGGTCCCCTTGCCTTCCCGTTTCTCTGTTTTAGCGCTCTGGCGCCTTCCCCCATCTCCCCCCGTTTTCCTCCGCCTGTCGCGCCTGCCCGGACGCCCGTGCGCCGAGCCAGCAACCGGCACGCCGCATCTCTCGGCGCCCGTTTGCCGCCTGCATCCGTTCGGACGCACGTGCGGAAGGGTCGTTTTGGAGTCCGCCGACGACCTGCAGATGCGGTGCTCGTGTGCGTACCCGCACCCGTTCGCATGCGCAAGTGTGCGAAAACGACGATGCGTTGCGCGCTCATATCTTTGGCGCACGGTTGTCCGTTTTCGAACGCAAGCGTGCGAGAGAACCGGGAGCACCGCCTCTTGTCGTGGATGCGCTTTGGATGCCCGTTCGCGTGCAAATACGTGAAGATCGTGGCGCGGCAAGAAGGAAACCGCCGACTACCTGTCCAGTGCCTTTTTGCATGCAAGTGCGCGCGCCGCGCCCACAGCCGCGCCCGCACCCGCACCCGCACCCGCGCCGCGCGCACCCGCGTCCGTGTTCGTACCCGTAACCGCGGGCTCCCTCCTTCGCCGGACTCCACTTTTCGGTCCCGTGACGAACGCGTGCGGGGTGTGCAACGGTTGGAGGCTCCGGGCCATCGAACTCCCTGCGCTGGTTATAGTTGCCCTTGTTCAAGAAATGTGAACAATTATGCGTGAAGAAACTTGACAACAGAACACTTAGATTTTATAGTACGCAATATCGAAAAGCAGTTTAGTCGAGTTTGCATAAGTAACTTCGATTGAGAGGAAGCACATAATGTCAAAGATTCTGGGTATCGACCTCGGCACCACGAACTCCGCCATGGCGGTCATGGAGGGCAGCGAGCCTGAAATCCTCGTGAACGCGGAAGGCGACCGCACCACGCCTTCGGTGGAGGGCTTCCGCAAGGACGGCGAGCGCGTCGTGGGCAAGGCTGCGAAGAACCAGGCGGTCACCAACCCCGAAAACACCGTGTCGTCGGTCAAGCGCTTCATCGGCCGCTCGTTCGACGAGACGAAAGACGAGCAGAAGACCGTCAGCTACAAGGTGCAGAAGGGCAAGGACGGCCGCGCGGTGGTGGACATCGACGGCAAGGACTACACGCCCGAAGAGATTTCGGCCATGGTTCTGCAGAAGCTGAAGGCAGACGCCGAAAAGCAGCTGGGCGGCCCGGTGACGCAGGCCGTCATCACGGTTCCGGCCTACTTCAACGACGCGCAGCGTCAGGCCACCAAGGACGCCGGCAAGATCGCGGGCTTGGAAGTGCTGCGCATCATCAACGAGCCCACGGCCGCCGCGCTGGCTTACGGCTTGGACAAGACGAACAAGGACGAGAAGATCCTGGTGTTCGACCTGGGCGGCGGCACGTTCGACGTGTCTATCCTGGAGTTGGGCGACGGCGTGTTCGAAGTGGCGTCCACTGCGGGCGACAACCACTTGGGCGGCGACGACTGGGACCAGCGCATCATCGACTGGCTGGCCGACAAGTTCCAGGCCGACAACGGCATCGACCTGCGTCAGGACAAGATGGCGCTGCAGCGCTTGAAGGAAGCGGCCGAGAAGGCAAAGATGGAACTTTCCTCCACCTCGCAGGCCAACGTCAACCTGCCGTTCATCACGGCCGACGCGTCCGGCCCGAAGCACTTGGACTACACGCTCACGCGCGCCGAGTTCGAGCGCATCACGAAGGATCTGCTTGACCGCGTGAAGACGCCCGTCGAGCAGGCGCTCAAGGACGCGGGCCTCAAGGCGGGCGACATCGACGAGGTCATCCTGGTCGGCGGCTCCACGCGCATGCCCGCCGTGCAGGAGATCGTGAAGAAGCTCACCGGCAAGGAACCCAACATGTCGGTGAACCCCGACGAAGTGGTGGCCATGGGCGCTGCCGTGCAGGGCGGCGTGCTGGCCGGCGACGTGGAGGGCATCCTGCTTCTGGACGTGACCCCGCTGTCGCTGGGCGTGGAAACCATGGGCGGCGTCATGACCAAGATGATCGAGCGCAACACCACCATCCCCACGCGCAAGACCGAAATCTACTCCACGGCGTCCGACAACCAGACCAGCGTGGAAGTGCACGTGCTGCAGGGCGAGCGCCAGATGGCGTCCGGCAACAAGACGCTGGGCAAGTTCCAGCTGACCGGCATTCCGGCCGCCCGCCGCGGCGTGCCGCAGATCGAGGTCACGTTCGACATCGACGCCAACGGCATCGTGAACGTGTCGGCGAAGGACTTGGGCACTGGCAAGCAGCAGCAGATCACCATTTCCGGCTCCACCGCGCTGTCCGACGAGGAAGTGGACCGCATGGTGAAGGACGCCGAGCAGCATGCGGAGGAAGACCGCAAGCGCAAGGAGGAAGTGGAGGTTCGCAACAACGCCGACGCGCTGGTGAACGCCACCGAGCAAACGTTGTCCGAGCTGGGCGACAAGGCTCCCGCCGACGTGAAGTCGCAGGCGGAGGAAGCCATTGCCGAGGCAAAGAGCGCGCTTGAGGGCACCGACATGGACGCCATCAAGGCTGCCACCGAGAAGCTGCAGGCCGCCGGTTACAAGCTGGCCGAAGTGGTGTACTCCACCGAAGGCGCCGCCGCGGGCGCGTCCGCCGCAGCCGCCGAGACCGCTCCGGCCGACGACACCATCGAGGCGGACTACGAGGTCGTGGAGGACGACGGCGACGCTAAGGAAAGGAAGTAGCAGCCATGGCGAAGCCCGAAAAAGACCACGTCTCGGACGCTTCCGCCTCTGAAACCAACCCGGGCGCCGGCTCTGCCAAAACCCCCTCCTCTCCGGAGTCTGGCGCCAACTCCTCCGCCGCGGCTGGCCCTTCGGGGCCGGCTGCGGCCACCGGCGGCACGCAGGGCGCGGGTGCCCAAGGCGCTCCTGCCCAGAGCGCTGCCGACGGCAAGGCTTCTGCAGGCCAGAAGGAACAGGTTGTGGAAGCCGACGCGATAGAACCCGGCCCTGGCGAAGCCGAAGGGGCCGCAGCCGCCGATGGCACTGCAGCCGCCGGTGCCGGTGCCGAAGCCGAAGCGGAGATCGACGCCGACGCCCTTGCCGCCGCAGCGGCAGAAGCGCTGGTGGCGGCGCAGGCCGAGGCAGCGGAATGGCAGGACAAATTCATGCGCCTGCATGCGGAATGGGACACGTACCGCCGCCGCACCACCGAGCAGCGCGAGGCCGAGAAGGCCCGTGCGGCCGAGAAGCTGGTCACCAGCCTGCTGCCGGTGATCGACGACTTCGAGCGCACCATCGACTACGCCACGAACAACGGCGAGACGGGGCTTCTGGGCGGCGTGCAGGCCGTGCACACGAAGCTGCTCGACGTGTTGAAGAAGGACGGCCTCGAGGTCATCGACCCCCAAGGCGCGGCGTTCGACGCGTTGGAGTCGCAGGCCGTGGCCACGGTGGACGATGCCAGCGTGCCCGACGAAACGGTGGCCGAAGTGTACCAGAAAGGTTACCGCTTGGGAACGAAGGTCCTGCGGCCCGCCATGGTGACAGTGACCACGGGCGGCCCGAAACGCGAGAAGCCCGCAGAAGCGGAGTAGGGTGGGCGCGGGTGGCGTAGGGTTCCGGCGACCTGGCGGCCGCCGGAACGCGCCGACGCTGCGGCCACTCGCAGCACTCGGCCTTCGCGGGGTTGCGAAGGCCCGTGCGACGAGGTGCGCGTCGCCTTCGCAATCCCACGAATTCCGGGCACCGCGGGCGCCCTCGCCGGCTTCGGGCGAACCTGCGAAGCACGGCAACCGGCGAGGCGAAACGGGTTGGCGAAATGCGGCAACCGGCGAGGCGAACTTGCAAGCCAATTGACGGGAGGGGCGGGCGTGGGTCCGCCCTTGTCGTATAGGAGACAGCGCGAAAAGAGGTGGCGAACATGGCGGCAACTCCGGACTACTACAAGACGCTGGGCGTTCCCCGTACCGCCACGGCCGACGAAATAAAGAAGGCGTTCCGCAAACTCGCACGCACGCACCATCCCGATGCGGGCGGCGACGAGGCGAAGTTCAAGGAGATCAACGAGGCCTACGAGGTCTTGAGCGACGACAAGAAGCGCCAGTTGTACGACCAGTACGGCACGGCGAACGAGAACCAGATCCCCCACGGATGGGGCGGCGCGGGCGGCTCGGTGCACGTCGAGGACATATTCGGCGGCGCAGGCGGGTTCAACAGTTGGTCCGACATTCTGGAAAGCATTCGCCGCGGCGAGGGTGCGTTCGGCTCGAACTGGGACTTCGGCGACTTGGGAGGCTTCGGCGGGGGCCGGCAGCCGCGCGCCCGCAAGGGGCAGGACATGAACGTGACGTTGAACGTCACGTTCGACGAGGCGTTCAACGGAACCGAGAAGCGCGTGACCGTGCGCATCCCCGGAAAGCCGGAGTCGGACACGCTGACGGTGAAGATTCCGGCCGGCGCCGTGGACGGCGGGCGCCTGCGGTTCAAGGGCAAGGGCGGCCTCGGCGAGAACGGCGGCGAGGCAGGCGACCTGCTCATCACCACGAAGATAGACCCGCATCCGCATTACTCCCGCAAGGGCGCCGACGTGCACGTGGCGCTGCCGGTGACCGTGGCCGAAGCGGCGTTGGGGGCCAGCATCGTGGTGCCGGCGCCCGACGGCACGAAGGTGCGCGTGAAGGTTCCGGCCGGCACGCAGGACGCCACGGTGCTCACGGTGCGCGGCAAGGGCGCCCCGCGCGTGAAGGGCTCCGGCAACGGCGACCTGAAAATAGAGGTCAACGTGCGGGTTCCCAAGGACATGAACGAGCGGCAGCGTCAGGCGATGGAAGACTTCCTGGCGGCGACGACGGAAGACGTGAGAACATGGCAATGAACGATCGCAACCGGCCCTTGTACATGATCAGCGTGGCTGCGGAGCTGGCCGGCGTCCACCCGCAAACGCTGCGCACCTACGAGCAGAAAGGGCTGGTCACGCCCCAGCGCACGAGTGGCAACACGCGCATGTACTCGCAGGCCGACATCGAGCGGCTGGAACTCATCAACGAACTGACCAGCGAGGGCATCAACCTGGCGGGGGTCATCCGCATCCTCGACTTGCAGGGGCGCCTTGACGAGCGCGACCAGGAACTGGACGACTTGCACAAGCGCGTGCGGCGCCTGGCCGACCGCGTGCACGAACTGGAAACGCGCGAGAGCGTGAACTCGCTCGTGCGCGCTTCCGACATGCCCCCGCTTCTGCGGCGGCTGCCGTAGGGCGCCGGCGTCGGGCCTTTCGCCCGCGCCGCGTCCCCCGGCGCACCGGCACTCCCGCGCACCGGCATCCCGCACGCCGCCCGCGCCGCATTCCGGCAACGGCACTCGAAAACTGGCACGAAGGCACAAGGCACGAAGGAGAATCCCTCATGAACATGGGCAACCTGAACAAGCTGGCGCTCACCGCACAGGAGGCGCTGCAGCAAACGATAGTCATAGCGTCGGAGAACGAGGCGTCGCAGGCAGAGCCTATCCACATGTTGAAGGCGCTGCTGGAATCGCAGGAGAACAACCTGTCGGCCATCATCAAGCGCATCGGCGCCGACCCCTTCCAGCTGCGCGCGAACGTGGACGCCGAGATAGAGCGTATGCCCAAGGTGTCGGGCAACTCCATGATGATGGCCGGCGCCCCCGGTCCGGCGCTCATGAACCTCATCGACAACGCGGTGAAGATTGCCGAGAAGCTGGGCGACAGCTACGCCACCAGCGAGCACTTGCTCATCGCGCTTTCCGAGGACAAGGGCGCGGCAGGCAAGGTGCTTGGCGTGGCCGGCGTGACGCGCAAGAACATCGAGGCGGCCTACGAGGAGCTGCGCGGCGACACGCGCGTGACCGATCCGCAGGAAAAGGCGCAGTTCGAGGCACTGGAACAATATGGCCAAAACCTCACCCAGCAGGCGCGCGAAGGCAAGCTGGACCCGGTGATCGGCCGTGCCGAGGAAATCCGCCGCACCATTCAGGTGCTTTCGCGTCGCACGAAGAACAACCCCGTGCTCATCGGCGAGCCGGGCACCGGCAAGACGGCCATCGTGGAGGGGCTGGCGCAGCGCATCGTGGCCGGCGACGTCCCCTCGTCGCTCAAGGACCGCGACATCGTGTCGCTGGACCTGGGCGCCATGATGGCCGGCGCGAAGTACCGCGGCGAGTTCGAAGACCGC
>CAJFUR010000123.1 GCA_904420215.1 uncultured Eggerthellaceae bacterium | reverse complement strand
CGCCGTGAAGCGCGCGCGCGAAATGGCCTTGATGCCGTATGCGGTTCCCGCCATCAGCGGCCGCGGCGACCGCCGCAACCGCTAGGCGAAGGAGGTACCATGAAAGTCATCCTTTTGCAGGAACTGAAGGGCAAGGGCGGCGAAGGCGACGTCATTGACGTGGCCGCTGGCTTTGCCAACAACTACCTGCTGACGCAGGGCATTGCCGTCAAGGCGACGAAGGGCAACCTGAAGCAGCTGGAACAGCGTCGCCACAACATCGCCAAGCGCGAAGAGACGCGCCTGGCCGACGCCGCCAAGATGCAGGAAGCGCTGGAGAAGACGTCCATCAAGGTGATTGCCCAGGTGGGCGACGAGGGTCAGCTGTTCGGCTCGGTTACGGCGCAGATGATCGCCGACGCCTGCAAGGAGCAGGCCGGCCTCGAGGTGGACAGGCGCCGCATCGAGCTGGGCAAGCCCATCAAGACCGCTGGCGAGCACGAAGTGGTCGTTTCCATCTACCGCGACATCAAGGGCACCGTCAAGGTGAACGTGGTGGGCGAGAACGACGCCGAGGAAGCCGAAGCTGAGGCCGAGGAAGCCGCAGCTGCCGAAGAGGCTGCCGAGGCTGTTGCCGAAGAGGCCGTCGAGGCGGAAGCCGTTGCTGCGTCTGCCGACGAGCCGGAGGCGGAAGCCGCTGCCGAGTAGCGTCGGCTGACAGCCGCCTGTTTCGGCGCGCGGGTTCTCGCTTTCGCCGCGTCTGCCTGCAGCAAAAAACTTTATCCACAGCTTCGGATTGTGGAAACAGTGGAAAACCCCCTTTGCCCCGGATGGCGGGCACTGGGGGTTTCCTCGTTTCGGTGGAGAACCGCGCATGCGCGTTTTTGGTGGAGAAAATTGTTCGTGACCTGCGGATATATATGCGGTACCATAGACGCCGAAACCACTGGCCGCGCACGGCGAAGCCGTGCGGCGCTTGCGTCTTCGAACGCAGGCGTGCAATCGGCCGCCTGCAGTGAAGCCCCCGACCGAATCGTAAGGAACCGCCCGTATGCCGGCCAGCAACGCCATCGTCAAGAAGCCAGACTACTCCCAGCAGCAAGGACCGGCGCGCAACAAGCCGCTGCCACAGAACATCGAAGCCGAGAAATCGGTGTTGGCCGTCTGCATGCTCAACGACGAGGCGGTGGAGGAACTGATCCTCAAATTGAAGCCGGAGTATTTCTTCCGGCCTGCCCACCGCATCATCTTCGAGGCCATTTGCGACTTGAACGTGCGCCGCATCCCGGTGGACCAGATATCGCTTGCCGACACGCTGAACGCGTCCGGGCAATTGGAGGCGGTTGGGGGCAAGTCGTACCTCGTAGATTTGGCCGACAACACGTTTGCGCTGACCAACTGGCAAAACCATGCCGAAATCGTCAAGCGCACGGCCATATTGCGCGAACTCATCTATGCGGCGGCGCAAATTAACGCGCTGGCCTACGACGCGCCCGACGATTTGAACCAAGTGGTGGAGGAAGCCGAGAAGACCCTGTTCAATGTCACGGAAAAGCGCGTGTCCTCCACGTTTTCCAAGATGGACGCATTGCTGGTGGAGGCGTTCGAGGAGCTCACGCGGCTTTCCGAGCAGCGCGACCACATGGCGGGCGTGCCTTCGGGCTTCAAAGACGCCGACGCCCTTTTCCACGGCTTCCGCGGCGGCGACCTGATCATTCTGGCCGCCCGCCCCGGCGTGGGCAAGACGTCGTTCGCCCTCAACTTGGCGGTGAACGCCGCGAAGTCGGGCGCCGCCGTGGCGTTCTTCTCGCTGGAAATGAGCGCCGAACAGCTGGTGCAGCGTATCCTGTGCTCCGAGGCGCGCGTGAGCCTTTCGAAGATCCGCGGCGGGTTCATATCCGAAGGGGATTGGGGCGCCATTGCCGACGCCACCAATTCCCTCTCCAAGCTGGACTTGTACATCGACGACTCTCCTGGCCTCTCCATTCTGGAGGCGCGCGCGAAGGCGCGCCGCGAGCTGCGCAAGGCGCAGGGCAAGGGCCTCATCATCGTGGACTACCTGCAGCTGATGCAGCCGCCCACCACGCGCCGCGACGGCAATCGCGCCGTGGAAGTGGGCGAGATATCGCGCGGCCTCAAGGTGCTGGCGAAGGAAATGGACATGCCCGTTCTGGCGCTCTCGCAGCTCTCCCGCGCGGTGGAGATGCGCGGCAAGAAGCGCCCCATGCTTTCCGACCTGCGCGAATCCGGCTCCATCGAGCAGGACGCCGACATCGTCATGTTCATCGATCGCAGCATGGACGAGGTGGAGGCCGAAAGCGAGGACCGCCCCGACCTGGGAACGGCCGAGCTCATCGTGGCGAAGCATCGCAACGGCCCCACGCACGACATCCCGCTGGCCTTCAATCCTGAATACACGCGCTTCATGGACTTTATCGACGATTCGCGCGTGGGCGGCTACGCGTGACGCGTGCCGAAGGCCGTTTCGCGGTACACTGGCAACCATGGCCCCTTCGTTGACATTCCTGCATGCGGCAGACCTCCATTTGGGGGCGCCCTTCCGCGGGTTGCGCGCGCTTTCGGAGGCTTGGGCCGACCGGCTGCTCGACGCCATTCCCGAAGCCTACGACCGCGTGATCGACGCCGCACTGCGCCGCAAGGTGGACTTCGTGGTCATTGCCGGCGACATATTCGATTCGGCGCGCGCCTCGTATGCCGACTACCTGCATTTCTTCGAAGGGTTGCGGCGTTTGGAAGACGCGGGCATTCCGGCGTACCTGTGCACCGGCAACCACGACCCCTATACGTCGTGGCAGCGGGACTTCTTCGCTCTGCCGCCGAACGCCACCATGTTCGCGGCCGACCGGCCCAGCTTCGCGCTGTTCGAGCGCGACGGCGAGCCCGTGTGCGTGCTGGGCGGGCGCGGGTATTACAACCAGGCGTGGTCGGCCGACGAGGACATAGCGGAAGGCGTCACGCGCGAAGCGGCCGTGCGCGAGCTGGGAGAGCGCGCGGCGGACGCGCCGTTTGGCGTGGGGGTGCTGCACACCGGGCTGGACTTGGACCCGGTGAAGGCCCCCACCAGCCCTGCGTCCCTGTTGCGGGCGGGGTTCGACTACTGGGCGCTCGGGCACATACACCGGCGCTACGCCGTTCCCGAGGACAACCCGCGCCTGGCCTTTTCCGGGTGCATCCAAGGGCGCGACATCAAGGAGACGGGCGAGCGCGGCGTGAACGTGGTCACGCTGCAGAAAGGCGCGCCCAACGTTGTGGAATTCGTGCCCACCGCAAGCGTGGTGTGGCAGCGCATGGACGTTGACGTGGGCGAATGCGCGAACTTGCCCGAAGTGGCCGACAAGGTCATGCGCGAGCTGTTCCGCGAGAACGGCCGTGCGCGGTGCGAGGAAATGTGCACGCGCATCACGCTGGTGGGCAGCACGCCGCTGCATGCGGTGCTTGCGCGGCCGGGCGTGCTGGAAGACTTGCGCGCGAGCATCAACGACTCGTATTCGGCGTTTTTCTGCGACGCCCTCATCGACCGGACCTCCGGCCCGCGCGACACCGACGCGCTGCGGCGCGAGGGCCTGTTCCCGGCGGTGTTTTTGCAGGTGGCCGAAGCCCAGCGCGCCAACCGGGAAGATGCCGTGGCCTACGTTCAGGAAGAGTTCCTGAAGAAGAACCTCCAGTTGCCGAAATCCTACGCCAAGCGTATCGACGCCTTGTCGGCAGAGGCCGAGTCGCTGGTTCTGGATCTTCTGAGCCGAGGCGAGGGCGCATGACCGGCGAAGTCAGAAGGACGCATCCCGCGCAGTCCGCCGCGGCCCCTCACGAGGCCGCACCCGCGGCGCCTGCACAGCTCGACGCGACCGTTTCCGCTGCTGCGTCCGCCCTGTCCGACGCGCCCGTTCCCTCCCTCGCGTCCGCCGCACCCGCCCACGACGCCGCGCCCGCCCTGCCCGCCGCGGCCCCTCACGAGGCCGCACCCTCGGCGCCTGTGCCTGCGCCCTCGGCGCCGCACAATCAGGCGCCCTACCTCAAGCGCATCAAGATAGCCAGCTTCGGCGCGTTTTCCGGCGAAGTCGTGGGGCCCTTCTCGCCGCATCTCAACGTGGTGTTCGGCAAGAACGAGGCGGGCAAGACCACGTTGGCCTCGTTCGTGGGAGGCGTGCTGTTCGGCTGGGAAGACGCGCGGGGCGTTCGCAACACCTACAAGCCCGAGAACGCGGAGCGCTCGGGGTCGCTGTTCTTCGCGCGCAGCCGCACGCGGGAAGACGACGCCGACGAAGCGGAACTTGCGCGCACCCGGAACGCCGACGGCCTGACAGGCGACGACTCCCTTCTGGCCGACATAGACAAAGAGACGTTCAAGACCATGTTCTCGCTCACCAGCGACGAGCTGCGCTCCCTGCGCAACACCACGGACGTGACGGCCAAGCTGCTCACGGCGGGGTCGGGCACCAGCGCCTCGCCCGCGCACGCGCTGGCCGCCGTGCAGGAGCGCCTTGCGGAATACACCTCGCGCGCGGCGGGTGTGGAGCACTCCATCGTGAACCTGACGGCGCAGCAAAACGATGTGCGCGAGCGCATGGCGCGCGCCGCCGAGGAAGCGGAGCGCTTCAAGCAGCAAGACAAGGAGTTCCACGAACTGGAGCCGCAGCGCAAGGAGCTGAATGCCCGCCTGGCCGATCTGAACAGCCGCATCGACGCGCTGGGCACCTACCGCACGCGCCTGCAGAAGCTGGAAGAGGAACGCGACCAGCTGATGGACGAGCGTGATCGCCTGCGGGAGGAGGAACGGGCGCTGAAGTCGGCGCGGCATGCAGGCATGCAAGACGTGTCCACGGCGCTCATGAGCCTGAGTGCCGCCGAAGACCGCGCCTTGCGCGACCGCATAGACGCATACGCGGAGGAACAGGCCAAGGTGGCCCACCGTGTTGACGTGGCGAAGGAGAACCACGCCACTTCGCGCGCGGCCTACGAGGCGCTGCAGGAATCGGGCGACCACCGGCAAGCCGAAGCGCGCGCACGCCGGCAGCGTCACGTGCAGGTGGCGCTTTCCGTGGTGCTTCCGCTGGGTTTCGTGTGCGCGGGCGTGCCGGTTCTCATCCACGGGCGCCACATTGCCAGCCTGTCGTTCACGGCGCTGGGCATCGGCCTTGTCGTGTTCGCGCTTCTGCTTGCCGGGGCGGCCTTGGTCATGCTGTTCCGTCCCAACAAGGAGGAGGAAGAACGCGCGGAGCGGCTGCAGAATGCCCAATGGGTCATGCTGCAGGACCGCAAAAAGCTGGAGGTGTGCCAGTCCGAGCAGCGCGAGCTGGATGCGAAAATTGCCTCCTATCTGCGCGAGGCCGGTCTAGCCGAGGCGGGGGGATCGCTGCGGCGCGCCCGCGTTTTGCTGGAGGAGGCGAAGGACGCGCGCGCCGAGGCCATGCTGCGCCTGCAAAGGCAGGACGCCTGCGCGGCGCATCAGGCAACGGTAGAGGGCAAGCTTGCCGACGTGGCGCGGCAGCAGGAGCGCATCTACGCGCGCATGGACTTGGGCCCTCATGCCACGCTGGTTTCCGTGGATGCCGAAATTGCGCGCCGCACGCAGCAACGCGAAAGCCTTCTGGAAACGTTCGGCCGCACGAACCGGCGCTATGGGGAGCTTGAGCAGGAGTTGGCGCAGGCCAAGCACCTGAAGGACTTCGACGCGCTCAAGCTGCGCTACCAGCAGGTGCGCACGCGACAGGACGAAAGCGCGCACGATTACGCGCGCCTGCTTTTGGCCAAGCGCATGCTGGAGTCCGCCATTGCGGCGTGGGAGTCGAAAAGCCAGCCGGAAGTGTACCGGAAGGCCAGCGAGTTGCTGAAAACCATGACCGGCGGGCGCTGGACGAAGGTGGCCATGACGCCCGAGGGGCGGCTGCAGGTGACCGACGCGGTGCGAAACGTGCGCGAGCCGGTGCACCTTTCGCTGGGAACCTGCCAGCAGCTGTACTTGAGCCTGCGCATCGCGCTGCTGCTGACCGCGGACAACGTGGGCCGCGCCATCCCCATTCTGGCCGACGACATCCTGGTGAACTTCGACGCCGAACGCCGCCGCGGCGCCGCGCGCGCCCTGGCGGAGCTGGCGGCGTCGCGGCAGGTCATCCTTTTCACCTGCCACGAGGAAGTGGTGGAGGCCCTGCGCGAGGCCGCCCCCGACCTCAACGAGGTGGCCCTGTAGGCTGCGGCGGTTGCGCCATGCGCGTCCGCCGCGCGGGGCAGCCTGCCGTTTCCGCTGCGCTTGCCGTTACGGTGTCCGGGCGTTCTTTCCGGCGTGCCCCTCGGTTCAGTGCTTTGTTGCTTGATTATCGCTTGACCGCTCCGCCCGCCGTCCCGTCGTCCCGTCCCATCCCGCCGTTTGCTCCTTTCGCTGAATGTCCCCGATGCCGCCGCCATGGCATCGGGGACATTGCTATAATGGTGAGCCTGTGGCAGGACTTCCGCCCGGAAGCCTGCCGGGGGCGGGAAATCCCGCACGCGGCGGTCGTTCGCCAACGGCGAGGGCTTCACGCGCGGACGGGACGCCCGCCAAGGGCGGGGCGCCCGCATGCGACGGGCCGCCTGCAGGAGAAGGGGCCTCGCGCGCCGTTGCGCCGCCGGGGCGACGAAAGGACGCAATCTATGCCCAGTACGGTTCTCGTCGGTGCCCAATGGGGCGACGAAGGCAAGGGTAAAATCACCGACCTCATTGCGAGCGGTTTCGACTACGTGGTGCGCTACCAGGGCGGGAACAACGCGGGGCACACGGTGGTGCACGGCGACAAGAAACTGGCACTGCACCTCATGCCTTCCGGCGTCATGTACGAGAACGCCGTGCCCGTCATCGGCAACGGCGTGGTGATAGACCCCGGCGTGCTGGTGAAGGAAATGGCCATGTTGGAAGCCGAGGGCATTTCCTGCAAGAACCTGAAGATATCGTGTGACGCGCACGTGATCATGCCCTATCACAAAGACCTCGACGGCGCCGACGAGAAGCGCCTGGGCGAGAACAAGATAGGCACCACGAAGCGCGGCATCGGCCCCTGCTATCAGGACAAGGCCGCGCGCAAGGGCATCCGCATGCAAGACCTGCTGGACGAGAAGATCTTCCGCTTGAAGCTGGAAACGGTGCTTGCGCAGAAGAACCCCATTCTGGAGAAAATCTACGGGCTGCACGCCTACACGGTGGAGGAAATTTGCGACGAGTACCTGCCGTATGCGCGCATCCTGAAACCCTACATGGCCGAAACGGCGCAGCTTTTGAACGCGGCGCTGCGCGAGGGCAAGCAGGTGCTGTTCGAGGGCGCGCAGGGCACTCTGCTCGACATCGACCACGGCACGTACCCCTACGTCACGTCGTCGTCGTGCTGCGCAGGCGGCGCGGCCACGGGCACCGGCGTGGGCCCCACGGCCATCGACCGGGTGCTGGGCATCCAGAAAGCCTACGTCACACGCGTGGGCGGCGGGCCGTTCCCCACCGAGCAGCGCTTCGCGGAAGACGGCGGCACCGGCGAGGAGGCGGAAGTGGGCGAGCTTCTGTGCTCCGTGGGCTACGAATACGGCGTGACCACCGGACGCAAGCGGCGCTGCGGGTGGTTCGACGCGGTCATCGCGCGCTACGCCGCCGAGGTGAACGGCCTCACCGACGTGGCGCTCACCAAGCTGGACGTGCTTTCGGCCTTCGACACCATCAAGGTGTGCACGGCCTACGAATGCGACGGGAAAACCTACGACTACTTCCCCATGCAGCAAAGCGTCCTGTTCCACGCGCGGCCCGTATACGAGGAGCTTCCCGGTTGGAAGGGCGTGGACATCACCGGCTGCAAGACGTTCGAGGAGCTGCCCGAGAACGCCCAGCGCTACGTGGAGTACCTGGAGAAGATAACCGGCGTGCCCGTGTCCATCATCGCAGTGGGCCCGGACCGCGATCAGACCATCATGCGGTAGGGAGTTCCGCCGGCCTACGGCCGGCGGAACCGGCCGACGCTGCGGCCTTGGGTTCCGCCGTCCTGCCGGACGGCGGCCCGGCCGACGCTGCGGCTTCCCCCCGCACCCGGCCTTCGCGCGATCCCGAAGGCTTGCGTATCGGGATACGCGCCGCCTTCGGGATCCCACGAATTCCGGGCACGGGGGGAAACCCTCGCTGACGTTACGAACGACCTGTGGGACAGGTGAAAGGAACGAACATGAACATTCTGGTGTTGGGCTCCGGCGGGCGCGAGCACGCCATTGCGTGGGCGCTGGCGAAGTCGCCGCGTTGCGACGCGCTGTACGTGGCGCCGGGCAACGGCGGCACGGCCGACATTGCGGAAAACGTGCCCGGCCTCGACATCATGGACGCCGCGGCGCTGCTGGCATTCGTGCGCGAGCGCCAGGTTGGCCTGGTGGTGGTGGGACCCGAGGCGCCGCTGGTGGCGGGCGTGGCCGATGGGCTGCGCGACGCCGGCGTGGCCGTGTTCGGCCCCGGCGCGCAGGGCGCGCAGCTGGAGGGCAGCAAGGCCTACAGCAAGACGTTCATGGAGGAAAACGCCATCCTCACGGCGCGCTATGCCACGTTCGACGCGCTCGAGCCGGCGCTGGCCTACGTGCGCGAACAGGGCGCTCCTATCGTGGTCAAGGCCGACGGCTTGGCGGCGGGCAAGGGCGTCGTGGTGGCCGAAACACTGGAGGCTGCCGAAGACGCGCTGCGCAACTGCTTCGAAGGCGCCTTCGGCGAGGCAGGCAAGACGGTGCTCGTGGAGGAATGCATGACTGGGCCGGAATGCTCGCTTCTGGCGTTCGTCGCGAATGGGCAGGCCCGCTGCATGGCGCCGGCGCAGGACCACAAGCGCGCCTTCGACGGCGACTGCGGCCCCAACACGGGCGGCATGGGCGTGTATTCGCCGGTGCCCATTGTGGAACCCGGCGAAATGGACGCCATGGTGCGCATCATGGAAACCGCTGCTGCCGCAACGGCGCGCGAGCCGTTTTCCGCCGACTACCGCGGCGTGCTGTACGGCGGCTTCATGCTCACCCCGCAGGGTCCCAAGATCGTGGAGTTCAACGTGCGTTTCGGCGACCCGGAAACGCAGGTGGTGCTGCCGCGTCTGGAAACCGACCTGGTGGACGTCATGGAGGCCGTGGCCGAGGGGCGCCCCGAAGATGTCGAGCTTGCGTGGAGCGACACGTGGGCCGTGTGCGTGGTGCTGGCGAGCGAAGGCTATCCCGGCTCGTATGAGAAGGGCAAGGTCATCTTGGGCATAGAGGAAGCCGAGGCCCTGGAGGGCGTGACGGTGTTCCATGCCGGCACGGCGCGCAACGCCGACGGCGAACTCGTCACCGCAGGCGGCCGCGTCCTCAACGTGGTGGCGCTGGGCGACACCTTCGAGGAAGCGCGCGAGCGCGCCTACGAGGCCTGCGACCTCGTCAACTTCGAGGGCAAGCAGTTCCGCACCGACATTGGCAAGCGCGCGGCGGCCGGCCGTGGGGCGTGGGAGGCGTAATGCTTTCGGAACGCATGCTCACGGCGGTGGTTCGCCAGTGCACCAAGCAGTACCTCAAGCTTTCCCCCACCGACGACCGGCACGTTCCCGGGCCGGTGCCGGGGCAGCGCTACATGCTCTACATGCACGTGCCGTTCTGCGAGCGGCTGTGCCCGTACTGCAGCTTCAACCGCTTCCCGTTCGACAAAGACCGCGCCGCGCCCTATTTCGCCAACATGCGCAAGGAAATGCTCATGCTGAAGGACTTGGGCTACGACTTCGAGAGCGTGTACGTGGGCGGCGGCACGCCCACCATCATGATAGACGAGCTGTGCGAGACGATAGACCTCGCGCGCGACACGTTCTCCGTCAGGGAAGTGTCCAGCGAGACGAACCCGAACCACTTGATCCCGGCGTACTTGGACAAGCTGCGCGGGCGCGTGCAGCGGCTTTCCGTGGGCGTGCAGAGCTTCGACAATGGCCTGCTCAAGCAGATGGATCGCTACGACAAGTACGGCAGCGGGGAAGAAATCCTCGAGCGCATCCGCGAGGCAAGCCCCTACTTCACGTCGCTCAATGCGGACATGATATTCAACTTCCCTGCGCAGACCGAAGACATCCTCATTTCCGATATCGAGCGCGTGGTGGAAAGCGGCGCCAGCCAGACGACGTTCTACCCGCTGATGGCCTCGCCGTCCGTCGCGCGTTCGCTTGCCCGCACGGTGGGCAAGGTGGACTATTCGCGCGAGCGGCTTTTCTACCAGATCATCGACGAACTGCTTGCCGGCGGCAGCGATCCTTTGTTTGACCACGGCAGCGCCTGGACTTTCAATAGGGTTCCGCTGGCTTGCCAGTCAGCGGAACCCGCCGACGCTGCGGAAACCCTCGCTGACTCGCTGCACCAACCTGCGGCAGGGGATCAACCTGCGGCGGAGGGCCAGCCTGTGGCGGAACCCGCCGAGGCGCGGGGCATGATAGACGAATACGTGGTGGACTACGAGGAATATCCGGCCATTGGGTCGGGGGGCATCACGTACTTGGGCAGCAGCCTGTACGTGAACACGTTTTCCGTGAACGATTACAACGCCGCCATCGAGTCGGGCCGCATGTCTCTCATGGGCAAAACCACGTTCAGCAAGCGCGACCGCATGCGCTACCGTTTCATGATGCAGCTGTTCGGCCTGCGGTTGGACAAGCGCCAGTTCAAGGAAGACTTCGGCTGCACGGTGGAGGCGGGTCTGCCGGTGGAAATGGCCTTCATGCGCGCTGCCGGCGCGTTCGAGCGCGACGACGCGGACGAGATCACGCTCACGCCGCGCGGGCGCTATCTCATGGTGGTCATGATGCGCCAGTTCTTCATCGGCGTGAACAACCTGCGCGACCAGGCCCGCGCCGCCCTCGTGGGGGAGGAACGCGAGCTCATCTTCGGGGAATAGGCCCGCAACCGCCGTTCACGGATTCGCGGTGTTGGCTGTTCGCGGGTCGCGGTGTTGCCGCCGCCGCGGTTACCGCGAAGCCCGCAGGCTGGCCCACGTGTTGGTTGCTCGCGAGTTGCGGTGTTGCCGCCGCAGCGTTGTCTATTCGCGGATTGCGGCGCCCGGTATTCACGAACCGTGGCGTCATCTATTCACGAATTACGACACTGATTATTCGCGAATTGTGGTGTCGGTTATTCACGAATTGTGGCAATTCGTGTGGTAGGAGCCTTATGGTCGAACTCGTGCAGCGTGCAGTGGAGTCGTTTGCACGAATTTGCCTTGTGTGGGAGTAGCGCCTGTCTTGCTTTCGGCGCCAAGCCGTTTGCGGTGCGGGGGAAGGCGTGGGCGCCGGCGGGTTGCGGCGCTGGTGGGGCCGGAGCCGTTTGCGGGCATTTGCGTGCGATGGAATGGCCGCCGGCAGGCGCCCCGCCCATGCGCCCGCCCCGCCGGCGCCCGCGCTAGATCCCCTCGAAGAACTCGCTCAGGGATATGCCGAACCCGTTCACTATGCGGTCGAGGGTGTCGAAGCCGAAGTTGCGG
>CAJFUR010000122.1 GCA_904420215.1 uncultured Eggerthellaceae bacterium | reverse complement strand
GCTCATCGGCTTCGCGGGGCAGCGCGTCATCCGCGACACCATCAAGCAGGAGCTGCCCGAGGGCTTCCAGACGGCCGAGTTCGCGCTGGCGCACGGCCTGGTGGACGCCGTGGTGGAGCGGGGGCGCATGCGCTCCACGCTGGCGCACCTGCTGGCGCTGCACGAGGCGTCCCGCCCGCGCGGCGCGCACGAGCCGGGCGACCGCGATATCCTGGTGACCTACGAGGCGGTGTGCGAGAACCTGCAGGACGGCACGGGCACGTACAACGCCGTCACCTACGGCATGCTGCCCGTGCGCACCTCGTTTGCGGAGGCGGCGGGCCTGCGCCGCAGCCGCCCGCGGCGCTACCTCGCGCAGCTGACCGAGAAGCTGGACGTGAAGGCGGCGCGCGCCGACAGGCGCCTGGAGCGCGCGCTTTCGCGCGGCGGCTTCGACGCGGAGGGCGGCGCGTCGCTGGAGGGGGCCGACGGGGACGGCGCCGCGCCCGGGGCCGCAACGGACGGCGAGAACCGCGCGTGGCAGAGCGTGCAGTTGGCGCGCAACACGCACCGGCCCACCGCGCGCCACTACATCGAGCGGATGGTGGACGGGTTCGTGGAGCTGCACGGCGACCGCGCCTTCGGCGACGACGGCGCGGTGGTGGGCGGCATCGGCTGGGTGGGGGGGCGCCCGGTGACGGTGATAGCCCAGGAGAAGGGCGCCGACCTGAAGGAGCGCATCGCGCGCAACTTCGGCTGCCCGCAGCCCGAGGGCTACCGCAAGAGCCTGCGCCTGATGCGCCAGGCAGAGAAGTTCGGGCGGCCCATCGTGTGTTTGGTGGACACGCAGGGGGCGTTCTGCGGCATGGAGGCGGAGGAGCGCGGGCAGGGCAACGCCATTGCCGACAACCTGCTGGCCATGGCGGGCCTGCGCGTGCCGGTGGTGAGCGTGCTTCTGGGCGAGGGCGGCAGCGGCGGCGCGCTGGCGCTGGCGCTTTCCGACCGCGTGGCCATGCAGGAGCACGCGGTGTACTCGGTGCTCTCGCCCGAGGGGTTCGCCTCCATCCTGTGGAAGGACCGCTCGCGCGCGCCCGAGGCGGCTGCCGTGATGAAGATGGAGGCGGCCGAGGTCTGCCGCATGGGCATCGTGGACGCGGTGCTGTCCGAGGGCGAGGGCCCCGCGCACGAGAACCCCGACGCCGCCGCCGAGAACGTGCGCGCCTACGTGGAGGAGGCCCTGGACGAGCTTGCCGAGGTGCCGCCCGAGGAGCTGGTGGCCGCCCGCCGCGCGCGCTTCGCCCGCTTCTGAGACGCGGCGGCGCGCCCTGCGGCCCCGCGCCTCCCCGCGGCGCCCTTCGCGCGTGACGCTTGCGCCACCTGCGGGCATCCAACGCCCCACGCCGCGGGGAGGGAGCGGGCGGGCCGCGGGCGTGCGTGCTAGAATGGCGGCCTGCGAAGGGCGCCACGCCGCGCCCGGACGTGCGAGGCGCAACGAAAGGGGCCGCCCGTGAACATTGCCGTTTCCGCCTGCCTGCTTGGCGAGCCGTGCCGCTACGACGGCGCGTCGCGCCCCTGCGACGCGGTGCGTGCGCTGGAAGGGCGCCACCGCCTGGTTTCCGTGTGTCCCGAGGTGCAGGGCGGCCTGCCCACGCCCCGCCGCCCCTGTGAGATCGCGCTTTCCGAGCGCGCGCTGCGCGTGGTGGACGCCGACGGGCGGGACCGCACGCGGGCGTTCGAGGCGGGCGCCGCTCTCGCGTGCGGGGCGGCGCGGGAGGCCGGCTGCGCTCTTGCCATCCTGAAGGCGAAAAGTCCCTCGTGCGGAAGCGGGCTGGTGTACGACGGCACCTTTTCCGGGACGCTGGCGCCCGGGTACGGCGTCGCCGCGCGCGCCCTGCGCGCCGCGGGCGTGCGCGTGGTGGACGAGCAGCTGTTCCAGGCCGCGGCGTGCGCCAGCGAGCGGGCGCGCCCGGGCGCGCTGCCGCCCATCCTCGCGGCGTCCTCGGCCGAGTGCCCCGCGCTTTCCACGGGCCGGCTGGTGCTGCGCCCCCTTTCCGAAGACGACGTGGAGGACGTGTTCGCCTACTGCAGCGACCCCGACATCGGTAGCGACGCGGGGTGGCCCCCGCACCGCAGCGTGGACGACGCGCGCGCCTTCGTGGAGCGGGTGGCCAGCGCGCCCCACGTGTTTGGCGTGTTCGAGCGGGTGGGCGCGGGCGGCCGCACGCGGGAGGCGGCGGCGAGCCGCGCCTTCCGGCAGCGCGCGGGGGATGCCGCCGCCATTCCTGCCACCGGGGCGTGCATCGGCTCCATAGGGCTCGTCGCCGACCCGCAGCGGCGCAACCCCGACTGCCTGATGCTGGGCTACGCGCTGGCCAAATGGGCATGGGGCAGGGGCTACATGACCGAGGCCGTGCGCGAAGTGGTGCGCTACGCCTTCGAAGAGCTGCGCATCCCGCTGCTTTCCTGCACGCACTACCTGTTCAACGAGCGCTCGCGCCGGGTGATGGAGAAGTGCGGCTTCAGGCGCGAGGGCGTGCTGCACGCCGCCGAGCCCGCGCCCGACGGCACGATGCAGGACGTGGGGCTTTACGTCCTTCCGGCTGGCGAATGGCGGGCGGCCCGCGGCGCGGAAGGGGTATAATGCGCAAAGTCGCGCTTCCGCATGCGGGTTGAACGGCGCGTGGGTTGAAATAGTTTCATGGTCAGAGAAGCCGCCCCGATCGGCTTCTCTGCGTTTTCGGGCCTCCCATCTGGCCGCACGGCCTTGCGCGGAGGGGCGGGCAGGCGTCTCGGGCGTGGCGGCGGAAGCGACCAAGAGCACGGCCTTGCGCGGGGGGGGGGGGTGGGTAGTAAACTAGTGGCGTTTGTGCATTGCGCGCATCGCGCGCCTGTGGACGTGGCGGCTATCGAAGGGCGTTGCCCCTGCGGTTTCGCGCTGCGGGGACGCCGCTTTTGCGGTCCCGCGCGCCGTCGCCGGGGCCTTCGCGGGCGCGGCGTGCGCTTCTATTCCACGGAGGGACGGACATGGGGAACACACGGAACGCGTCGGCGCGTGCGCTGTCCGAAGGCGCCGCGAACCCGCTGCAGAGGGGCTTTCTGTGCGCGCTGCTTTCGCTGGTGCTTGCGGCGGGCCTCGTGCCGGCCGCACCCGCTGCGGCGCAGGCGGCCACCACCGAGCGCGTGGTGCAGGTGGCCTCGTCCGGCCTGTCCTTCGCGGCGCTCACCGAGTCGGGCATCGTGTACACCTGGGGCAGCAACGCCCTCGGGTCGTGCGGCGCGGGCGAGGGCGTGGACTGGGTGAACGAACCCGTGGAAGTCCTGCGCGACGTGAAGCAGATATCCGCCGGCGGCGCAGGTTCCGTTGCGGCCGTCACCAACGACGGCTCCCTGTACGTGTGGGGCAGCAATCTCAACGGGCAGCTGGGCACGGGGGACGACCACGCGGTGTGGGCGCCCACCCGCGTCATGGACAACGTGGGCTACGTGTCCATGGGCGTCAGGGGCATTGCGATAACCAACGACGGATGGCTGTACGTGAGCGGCGAGGGCGACACGCACTCGGGCGTCGGCACCAGTCTGGCGTTCCAGAGGATCGCGGACTACGACTTCGTTTCGGCCGTTTTCTGCGACGACGGCGTCATCGCGCTGAGAGCCGATGGAACGATGTGGTCACGCGGGAACAACGACCACGGGCTGCTGCTGGGGAGCTCCGGCGTGCATGGCGACTTCGAGCAGGTGCTGCCGGGGGTGAAGGTGTCCAAAGTGACCTCCAACGGCCCGACGGTGGGCATCGTCGCCGCCAGCGGGCAGGCGTACACGTGGGGGTACAACGACCGCGGGCAGATAGGCAACGGCACGTCGTACAACGCGAACAACAGTCCCGAATGGGTGACGGAGCCCGTGGGCCTGGGGCTGGGCAACGTGGTGGACCTTTCCATCGGCGGCCAGGGAAGCGTGGCCGCCGTCACGTCCGGCGGCCAGCTGTGGACGTGGGGCGTGGGCGACAGCGGCCAGCTGGGAATAGGCTCCACTGCCGACAAGCTCTCGCCCACGGCCTCCCAGAAGGGCGTCGCCGCAGCCGTCATGGGAAGCGGCTCCCTGGCTTTCGTAAAGAAGAACGGGTCGCTGTGGGTGAGCGGCGTCACCCAGCGCAAAGACATGCAGTGGCAGGTGACCTCGCCCGTGCAGCTGCTCACCGACATCTACGACACCGTGATAATCAACGGGTCGAACGCGAACGCTTCCGCAAGCGAGTTCAAGATAGGCAGCCAGGTGAAGTTCGACATCCCCGAGAACGTGCCGCTCATCGGCGGCGGCTCGGTGGACTTGGGGCTTGGCTTCGTGCCCGTGCAGTTCGAGCGCGAGGGCAACACCTACCGCATCGGCATCGGCACGGACGACGTGGGCGAAGTGGTGGAGTCGGGCGGGTGGACCTCCTTCAAGAAGTTCGTGGAGACGCAGAAGACCGACCTGGTGACGGGCATGAGAGGCCTGGACGTGAGCCGCTCCTACAACACCGTGGTCACGCAGGGGTTCAAGGCGTCCCCCAAGCTGAGCGTGTGGGGCTACGCCGAAGGCACCATCAGCGGCAGCGGCCACGTGTCGTCGGTGAAGGGCAAGATATCGTTCGGCATGAAGGCCAAGGGGACGCAGGAGTGGCAGGCCGTCGTGGTGGTGGTGCCCGTCACCTTCTCGTTTACGCTCGAGGCGGGATTGAGCGCCACGGCGTCGCTCGGGTTCGACTTCAACCGCAGCGAGGTGTATTTCGGCGGCAACGTGGACGTGACGCTGCCGAAGGTGAAGCTCACGGGCGGCGTGGGCGTCGCCTGGGTGGCCGACGTGAGCGTGTACGGCTCGGCGAGCAACGTCGTTTCCATCAAGGGCGCCACGAACAGCGCAAACGGGCGCCTCGAGGCCAAGCTTTCCGGGGAATTGGGCGTGCGTGCCCGGGCATTGTTCTTCGAGTACGAAAAGGCCCTTCTGGAAGGCGAGTGGAAATACCTCTCGACGGGGCTTGCGCCGCGCATGCGTTCTGCCGCGGGTGCGGGCGGGGATGCCGGGGGGTGGTTCGGCATCAACCGGGTGGCGTCTTCCGCGTGGCAGGGCGCGGGTGTGGAGGCGGGCGGGGCCTCGCCGCTGGCGTTGCTGGCGGAGCCTCTGGGCGCCGCCGTGGCCGTGGGCGAGACGCGCACGCTGCAGGAGTCGGTGTACAACGGCACCGACCCCGTGGTGGTGAAGACCGCCTCGGGCACCAAGGTGATGGTGCTCGTGTCCGATGTGGCCGCCCGCTCGGAGGGCAACCACACGGCCGTGTGCTATTCGGTGTACGACGAAGCCGCGGGCGCGTGGCGGGAGCCGGTGATCGTGCAGGACGACGGCACGGCCGACTTCGGGCCTTCCGTGGCCGTGGACGGCGAGGACGTGTGGGTGGCCTGGAGCAACGCCTCGCGGGAGTTCTCGCCTGCGGAAGTGGGCGCGCAGGAGTTCCCAGAAACGCTCGCGGCGGCGTGCGACATCGCGTGCGCGCGGATAGACGTGGAAACGGGTGCGGTGGAGGCCGTGCGCGTCACCGGGAACGCCTTCTACGACGCCGAGGCGAGCATGGCGGTGGTGGGCGGCGTGCCTTGGGTGGCATGGCTTTCCAACGAGGGGAACGACCCCTTCGAGCTGGACGGGCGCAATGCCGTGAACCTCGCGCGCGTGGACGGGGCGGCGTCCGGGGCGCTGCCTGCGGCCGAGACGGTGCACGCCACCGACGTCCCGGTGACGGCGGTGGCCGCGGGCGCGCTGGGCGGGGAGGCGTCGGTGGCCTTCGTGCTGGACGGCGGCGCGGAAGGGGCCGCCGGCGGCACCCTGATGGCCCGGCAGGGCGCGGGGGAGTGCACCGAGGTGGCAAAAGGCGCCGCGAACCCGACGTTTGCGCAGGTGCGCGGGCAGGACAGCCTGGTGTGGCACGTGCAGGGCGAGGAAGGCGGGAGCCTGTGGGCCGCCCGTGCGGCGGACGGGGAGCCTTTCGAGCTGGTGGCGGAGCACGCCGCGCTTTCCGCGGACTACTCGCTGACGGACGCGGGCGCGGCGGGGCAGCTGGTGTTGTGCTGCGCCGACGCGGAGGCGGCGGGTGCGGCGGACGCCGCGGATGCGGCGGATGAGGGCGGCGCTGCGGGAACAGCGGGCGCGGCGGATTCTGCGAATGCGGGAAGCCGCGTCGTGGCGTTTTTGGTGGGGCAGGACGCGGTTGCGGGGCCGACGCTTCTGACCGACGCGCAGGGCTACGCCTCGTGCGCGAGCGGCGTGGCCGAGGCGGACGGCTCGGGTTGGACGGTGGCGATGCTGCGTTCCGACGTGACCATCGACGCCGAGGGCGGCCGCGTCCTGCAGGAAGCCGACCTGTGCGTCGTGGACGTGGCGCCGGCCGCGCAGCTTTGCATTGCGGACCTGCGCCCGGTGGACGAGGAAATGCTGAGCCGCGGCTTTCTGGCGACGGTGGAAAACCGCGGGCTTGCGGCCAGCGGGTCTGTCGGTGTGGACCTGTTCGTGGAGGGCGACGACTCCCATGTCGGCTGGCTCGACGAGGGTTTGGACGGTCTGGAACCCGGCGAGAGCGCCACGGTGACGGTGCCCTTCTACTACGCGGGCGCCCAGTATCTGGGCAAGGAGTTCACCGTGGTGGCCTCGTGCGAAAACGGGACGCCAGGCAGCGCCTCTGTGGAAGCGGGAGCCATCAACGTGGCGCTTGTGCAGGCCGAACTGCAGGATGACCCGTTCGGGGCGCGCTCGCTTTTCGTGGGGGCGCGAAACGAGAGTTCCTACCAGACCGACCTGACGTTTCAGGTGCGCGCGGGCGGCCCGGACGGCGCGGTGCTGGCCGAGCGCACCGAAACCGGCGTGCAGGCGTACAATTCCGGCTATGCCCGGTTCGAGGGGGACGCGTGGGCGGCCATAGAGCAGGCGGGCGCCGAGGCGCTGTACGTGAGCGTGTCCACGCCTTTGCCCGAGGCATACGAAGACGACGACTTCGCGTTCGTGTACGCGGGCGACGAGGTGCTGGGAGACTTGGACCACCTGCGCGCCGAGCTTCCCACGTTGGAGTTCGACGTGAACGGGGGCTTCTCGCCTGCCGATGACCTGAAGGTCGTCGCCGTGTACGCGGACGGCACGGAGAGAGTGCTCGCGCCCGGCGAGTACGCCACCAACCTCTCCGAGCTCGACATGACCACGCCGGGCGAAAAGGGCCTCGTGGCAACCTACGAGGAAGTGGGGCAGGCGCGCTCGGTGAAGGTGCCGCTGGTGCTGGTGGGCGAGCCGGCGCAGCAGACGGTCGTGCTCTCGTTCGACACGCGGGGCGGCAGTGCCGTGAGTGCGCAGCGGGTGGTGGTGGGCACGGCGCCCGCCCGTCCCGCGGTGGACCCGGTGCGCGAGGGGCACGTGTTCGCCGGCTGGTTTGCGGACGCGGAATGCACCCGGCCCTTCGACTTCTCCGCGCCCTTGACGCAGGATGCGGTGGCCTATGCGGGCTGGAAGGAAGACGGGGCGTCCGGCCCCGGCGGCGAGGGCGACGAAGTGGACAAGGGCCGGCTTGCGGCAGCCATAGCCGAGGCTGCGGCCACGGAGCAGGGCAAGAAGACCGACGGGGCGTATGCGGACCTGCAGGCCGCGATTGACGCCGCGCGCGCCGCCCACGACGCGCCCGACGCCACGCAGGGCTCCATCGATGCCGCCTGCGACGCGCTCGAGGCCGCCATGGCGGCGTTCGCGGCGAGCGCGGACGCGTCCGGCGGCGAAGGGGGAGCCGGCGGCGGCGACGGCGACGACGGCGGGGAAGGCGGTGCCGGAGAGGGCGCGGGCAACGGCGGGGGAGGCTCGGGCGGTGAGGGCGACGCCGCCGGCGGCGGGCGCCAGGACGGCGTGGGCATTCCCGCAACGGGCGACGCCGCGGGCGCGGCGCTTGCCGTCGCAGCGGCGGTGGCCATTGGCGCTCTCTGCCCGCTGCTGCTCGCCGCGCGCAGGAAGCGCGGCCTCTAGGCTGCGGCCCGCCCGCGTGCCCGATGCCCTGCGCGCCGGGCGCGTCTCCGAACCGTTCCCGCCCCCCGAGGGCGCGCCTGCGGGGTGCCCCTGCCCGGTCGCGCGGCGCGCTCGCCGGCCAACTCCCGCTGTTCTAGGATGCCGCTCTCGCGGCCCCGCGTGCCTGCAGGCGTATCTCCCGGCGCAAGAGAGCCTCGGCGCTTCCGCCTTCTGCGGGCGCCGGGCCGTGTTTGGCCCCGCGCGCAGTGGCGCGCGGGGCCGACTTGTGGCAAGATGCAAAAGGCCCGTGCGGGCGCGTCTTCGCGCACGCCGCGCGGTGCGGGTCTGGGCGGCGCGCAGGGGCGCGGCGGACGCAGGAATGCGAGAGAGGGGTTGAGAGTGAGCGACCAAGAAACACCAACCATGGGGGCCAAGGACAGTCCCGATGCGATTTACGACGCGCGCAAGCTCGGCGCGCCGAAGATGGCGGTCTTCGGGTTGCAGCACATGTTCGCCATGTTCGGCGCGACGATCTTGGTGCCCGTCCTGACGGGCCTTCCCGTTGCCACCACGCTTCTGTTCGCAGGCGTGGGCACGCTTCTGTTCCACCTGCTTTCCAAGGGCAAGGTGCCGGCCTTTCTGGGGTCGTCCTTCGCCTTCATAGCGGGCTACGCGGCCATAGCGCCCAACGGCGAAGCCGACCTTCTGCCCTACGCCTGCCTGGGCGTGGCCTGCTCGGGCCTTCTGTACCTGGTGCTTTCGGCGTTGTTCAAGGTGTTCGGCCCCACGCGTGTCATGCGCTTCTTCCCGCCGGTGGTCACCGGCCCCATCGTCATAGCCATCGGCCTCATCCTCTCGAGCTCCGCCATTGCCAACGCCTCCACCAACTGGCTGGTGGCCGTGGTGGCCATTGCGGTCATCGTGGTGTGCAACATCTGGGGGCGCGGCATGATCAAGATCATCCCCATCCTCATGGGCGTGATCGTGGCCTACGTGGTGGCGGCCCTCGTGGGCGAGGTGGATTTCTCCAGCGTGGTGGAAGCCCCGTGGATCGGCCTGCCGGTGCAGTGGGACATGACGGTGTTCTCGCTGTTCGGGGCGAACTTCGATGCGGGCCTCGCACTCACGGCCATCATCACCATCATGCCGCTGGCGCTGGCCACCATGATCGAGCACATCGGCGACATCTCGGCCATCAGCTCCACCTGTAACCGCAACTACATCGCAAGTCCCGGCCTGCACCGCACGCTTCTGGGCGACGGTTTGGCCACCATCTTGGCGTCGCTGTTCGGCGCTCCGGCCAACACCACCTACGGCGAGAACACCGGCGTGCTGGCGCTCACGCGCGTGTTCGACCCGCGCGTCATCCGCATTGCCGCCTGCTTCGCCATCGTATTCTCGTTCTGCCCGAAGTTCGAGGCGGTCATCGGCGCCATGCCGGCCTGCGTCATCGGCGGCGTGTCGCTGGTGCTGTACGGCATGATATCGGCGGTGGGCATCCGCAACCTGGTGGAGAACCACGTGGACTTCATGAAAAGCCGCAACGTCCTCATCACGGCCCTCATCCTGGTGCTTTCGCTGGGCATTGCCTACAGCGACGCGGGCGCCATCGTCATACCCGCGGGCGCCATCGTCATCTCGCTTTCCGGCTTGGCGGTGGGCTCGCTCGTGGGCATCGTGCTGAACATCGTCCTTCCCGGCAAAGACGACGGTGCGCAGGACGCGCCGGATGCGGCGGAGGAGAAGCCGGAAATGCGCTTCCCCTTGGAAGGTCCTTCGGAGGGCGTGTCCTTGAAGGAGGCGTGACGGGCTTGCGCGCCAGCCGCATGCGGTTGGCGCGCGGCCATGCGGCGCGCACGACATGCGTGCGAACGGCGGCCCTTCCCGCAGGCGGCGGGGAGGGCCGCCGCGCTATGGGGCGCGCAGCACGGGCGCGCGGCTACGCGCCCTGCGGGGCGTCGCCCTCCCTTTCCACGATGTCGATCAGCTCCTGCTGGGAGTGGATGCCCATTTTCTGGTAGATGTGGTACGTGTGCGTCTTGACGGTGCGCTCGGCAACGTAGAGCTGGTCGGCGATGTGCTTGGCGTTGCGCCCCTTCGCCAAGTAGAACAGTATCTCGCTCTCACGCGGGGTGAGGTCGTAGGCCATGGTGGCCTTTGCGCACTTTCGCTTGTACGGGCGCTCGATGATTTGCTCGGCGGGGGGGGGGTGCCATGTTGCTGTCTGCCGCCTGTTCCTCGGAGGCGCCTTCGACGACGATGGGGTACTTGTCGGGCTTGACGGTGGCCACGGTGATGTAGACGCACAGCAAGACGATCAGGAAGACGCAGACCACGGGCAATGCACCGTGTGCGAAGTCGGAGGCGATGAGGCCGCCCACGAACCACCCGGCGGCTTGGCCGAACACCATGAAGACGCGCCCCTTGGAGAAGCAATAGCAGGGCGAGATGGAAAGCAGGCTGCCGCGCAGCGACAGGACCGACGAGTTGGTGTAGTCGAACAGGTAGAGGAAGGCGAACAGCGGCAGGGCGGAAACGGTGTTCCACGGCGCGTCCAGAAAGCCTGCGGCAATCAGCCCGCACACCAGCACGGGCAGGAGCACCAGCTGGCTCCTGCCCGAATCCAAAAGCCGCGGCGCCTTCTTGTCGAACAGGAAGAAAATGCAGGCGACGCCGATGAATTCCAAGCCCATGACGGGGACGGGCAGCACGTCCTTGCTGATGCGCGCGACCAGCAGCCCCGCTATCACGCCGATCATGATGCCGTCCACGAGCATGATGTAGGAGCCGTTTGCGCTGTATCTGCTGTTCTGTTCGAACCATTGCTCGTCGCGCTCGTCCATTTCCTCGAAAGGCCGTCGGGGCGCCTGTGTCATCAGCGCGAAAGCGGCGGCGCACAGCACGAGCAGGGCGACGGTCCCCGTGAGCGGGGGCATGGCAAGGACTCCGGTGGCCATGCATCCCGCTATGCAGAACGACCAGAGGTTGGCCTTGCGGATGCGCTCTTCCCCGATGACGCTCTGCGCGTTCGTCCATGCGCAGGAGAAGTAGGCGCTCGCCACGCCGAACGCCGCCCAGAGAAGCATGATCGCGAAGGGCGGCAGCGTCACGCCGGCTGCCTTTTCCAACAGCACGGCTGCGGGCAGCAGTGCCTGCAGGGCGAAAAAGGCTGTCTGCGCCGCACGGTTGCAGACGAGCGCGTCGCGCCCTTTGATGAAGCGGGCGACGGCGAAATAGAAAAAGGCCATGCATAGGAACATGACGCCGTGGGTGGCGCCGTGCATGACGGGCGTCGAGGTGGCTTCGGTGGCGAGGAGGGGGCTGAAGGCGGCCACGAGGGTGGCTGCCGTGGAAAACGCGAAGCCGGTCATGCCCAGCATGGTCTTTTCCGCGAAGCCGTCTTCGGGCACGTGGCCCGCCTGCGCGGGTTCCCGGTCTTTGATACTCCCGGCAGTATTCATGCGTTCCCCCCTGACCGATCGTGAAATGGTGCGGCTTTCTCCGGCCTCGCGCACGATTCTTTCCCAGAAAGGCGACGGACATGCGGGCCTCCGCACGTGGATAATGCGACCGAATCGCTCAGGGACATCTTAAAGCAAACCGCGTGCGATCAGGAGTATGTTTTTCCTCCGCGCCCGGCGAAACCGCCAAATTAATCCTCTGGGTATCAAGACAGCCCCACGCATCCACGCAATCATGTCGCAACGATTTTGCCATGTCGGCGCACGGCGCGGGCGCTGCTGCCGAGGGAGGGCGCGCCGGGTGCGCCGCCGTTGCCGACTGGTGGGGAAGCGCCTTTTCCGGGCGCCGCAGGGGACATGTCTGCCCGCAGGACGGAGGCGCTTCGCAGGGCGGGGCGCCGAATTCCCCGCCGGCATGCGGATGCCCGGCGCCTTCGCGCTCGGGCGCTCGACGCAAGGGGGATGGGCCGTGAAAGAGATGCTTGGCAGGTTCGTTGCGTACTTCAAGATCGAGCACGCGCTGTTTTTGGTTCCCATCTTCGGCTTCGCCATATACGACAGCGTCTTCTCGGCGTTCTCCTCCATTCTCGCCGTGCTGGGGGACGCCTATCCCGACGTGCCGCGCACCACCATCCAGATGATCCTCTCCGTGCCGCCCATGGTGAGCATTCCCGGAACGCTCCTTTCGGGCTTCCTCTCCTCGTATGTGCGCAAGAAGCTCATCGCGGAATTCGCACTGGCCGTCATTTTCGTGGGCGGCATGATCCCCGTCGTGTTCCAAACGCCTTCCATAGAAGCCATGTTCGCCTGCAGCGCCTGCGTGGGGCTGGGGCAGGGCCTGCTGCATCCCATGGCCAACGCCTTCATCTGCCAAGGCTGGGAGGACGACGGGCAGCGCAGCCGCGCGCTCGGGTTCAAGCAGGCGTTCAACTTCGTGGGGGAGGCGCTCGTCGCGCTCTGCGTCGGGTTTCTGGCGCTGTCGCATTGGGGCAACGCCTTTCTGGTGTATCTGGGCGTGGTGCCGGTCTTCCTGTTCGCGCATTTCGTGCTGCCCAAGGGTGGGCTGGACAAGCGACTGGTGGACCGTCGGAACCATGCGGCGGGCCTGAAGGAGCTTTTCAAGCCCAAGACTGTCTATCTGTTCGTCCTGTTCTTCTTCGCCATGATGTTCCTCTACGGATTCCACACCAACATCGCCATGCTCATGCAGGAGCGGCATCTGGGCACGACGGCCGACGTCTCCCTGGTCACGTCTTCCATCAGCGTCGTCTCCTTTTTGGTGGGCATCGCCTACGGCAAGATGTCCCAGAAGCTGGGGCGCTACACGCTCGTCGTGGGGTTCGCGTGCCTTGCGTGCGGCATGCTGTCCGTCTCGCTTCTCGGCCACAGCTTCGCCATGGTGCTCGTCGGCGGCGTGCTGTTCGGCATCGGGTCGGGCATCCAACAGATCAGCACGATCTACTACATTTCGAAGACCGCCGACAAGAAAGTGGTGACCATGGCCATTTCGGTGTGCGTCTCGTTCGTCTCGCTGGGGGCCACCCTGTCGCCACTCGTCATCAACGGGTTGCAGATGCTCCTGTTCGGTGCGGAGGGCGCCGCCTCGTCGCTTCTGGTGGCGGGTTGCGGCTTCGCGGCGCTGGCGCTTTTGGAGGGCGTGTCCCACAACGCGAGCAAGGGGGCGGGCATAGGCCCGAAGCGTCCTTGGCAAGGCTAATACCCAGAGTATCGCATTGCGGTGGGTCTTTCGGGCAACGCCTGTTCAAAGGGTGGTTTTCATCTTCATACCCACCAACAGATGTGCGGGGCGGGCAAACGGCGGAAACTCTGCCTTGCCGCCGTTCGCGCCGCCTGCCGCGCGCGGGTGCGGGCGCTGCGGGCGGCAGGCGGGAACGGGGCCGGCAGGGCTTTGGGCTGGACGGCAGAGAGAGGAAAAGGAGGTTTCGATGGCAGACCAGGAGTTGCTCGACAGGTATGCGCCGACGCTCGAGGCGTTCGAAACGAAGGAGGCCTACCTGATGGACGGCGAGCTCTACATCCGCCACGAGTTTCGCGATCCGCGCGAGCTGCAGACGCGCATGACGTACCACAAAGTGGGCGAGGACAACGTCGTCTCGAACGACAACCTCGTCATGCTGGGCGTGTGGGCGCGTGCCCAGAAGCAGGGCGAGCGGGTCAAATGACGAGACGGTGAAGCTGGAAGGAGTTATGCATGAGAGAGTGCTTCGATCCCAATGTGTACAAAAAGGATTGGCAGTACCAGGAAGGGGACCTGACGGTCACGCGCTCGACGCAGTGGTCGGCGCCGGGGTGCCATCAGGGCTGCAGCATCCTTTTCTACACGGATGCGGAAGGGAAGCTGGTCAAGGTGGAGGGCGACCCGAACTCGCCGGTCACCGACGGACGCCTGTGCATGCGTTGCCTGGACATGCTTGAGGCGGTGTACCATCCCGACCGCATCGTCCATCCCCTGAAGCGCGCCAAGGAGGACCGCGGCAAGGACGCGTGGGAGCAGATCACCATGGACGAGGCCTACGAGCTGTGCATCCAAATGGTGAAGGACACCACCGAGAAGTACGGCGCGAAGTCCATCTGCACGGGCGCGGGCACCGGCCGCAACGCCACGTGGCAGAGCAACGTGCTGGGGCAGGGCGCGTTCGGCACGCCGAACGACAACTGCGGCATGCTGGCCGGCAACTGCTGCTACACCCCGCGCATGCAGGGCATGAACGCCGTTTTGGGCGACACGTTCATCGCCGACTGCGGGCAGCTCAACGAGGCCCGCTTCGACCATCCCGAATACCGCCGTCCCGACCTCTTCATGATCTGGGGCAACAACCCCCTGCGCGCCAACGCCGACGGCTTCTACGGGCATTGGATCATCGACTGCATGCGCCGCGGGTCCGAGCTGCTGGTCATCGACCCGCAGGTGACGTGGCTTTCGGCCCACGCCAAGCTCTACATCCAGGTGCGTCCCGGCACCGACGCCGCGCTGGCGCTGGCCATCGGGCACGTGATGATCGAGGAGGGCCTCTACGACCACGAGTTCGTGAACCTGTGGTGCTACGGCTTCGACGAGTACAAAGAGCGCGTCAAGGACTGGACGCCCGAGCGCGCCGCCGAGATCTGCTGGTGCCCGGCCGAGAAGATCTACGCGGCCGCGCGCCTCATCGGCACCGCCGGCGTC
>CAJFUR010000121.1 GCA_904420215.1 uncultured Eggerthellaceae bacterium | reverse complement strand
GGCGGCGCTTGCGGCCTACGAGTCGTCGCTTTCGAACCGCTTCGACGTGAACGCGGGGGAGGGGCCCTACGACGTGGCGGAGGAGCGCGACCTCGCCAGTTCCGTGGTGGTGTCCATCGTGCCGCTTCTGCTGCTCATCCTGCTGTTCTCCAGCGTCATGTCCATCGCCGCCGAGTCGGTGGCCGGCGAGAAGGAGCGCGGCACCATGGCGACGCTTTTGGCCACGCCCATCCGCCGCAGCGACATCGCGCTCGGCAAGCTTCTGGCCATCACGCTCATCGGCCTTCTGATCGCGGCGTCCAGCATGCTGGGCATCTTCGCGGGGCTTCCCAGCCTCACCGGCGGCGTGGACTTGAACGTGTACGGCCCTGTGGAGTATGCCCTGATCGCGCTCGTGGTGCTTTCTACCGCGCTCGTCATGGTGATGCTCATCACCGTGGTGTCCACGCTGGCGTCCTCGGTGAAGGAGGCGGGCATGTACCTGACGCCGCTCATGATCGTGGTCATGCTCGTGGGCATTCTGGGGATGTTCGGGGGCGTGCAGGAGGGCCTTGGCTACTACTTCATTCCGCTCTACAACAGCGTGCAGGCCATGAACGGCATTTTCTCCTTCGACTTCCAGGCGGCCAACATCGCGGCGTGCGTGGCGGCCAACCTCGTGTTCACCGGCTTGGGCGTGCTGGTGCTGCAGCGCATGTTCGACAGCGAGCGCCTCATGTTCTCGCGCTAGGGGCGCCGTCCTAGGGGCATCCGCCGCGCCAGTGCCCGTGCGCCCGGTACGGGCGCACGGGCGCGCACGCCTCGTTGGGCGGGGACGGGCGGGTGGCCACCCCGCGTTCCCGCCACTGCCACTTTTTCGCCGATTTCCGACACGGATAGCGCATACATGTGCCCGGCGGGAATTCCGAACTGGCCTTTTTGCGGTTGCGCGGGGCTTCCGGCTGGCCAAGGCCATCGGCGCATGCAGGAATCGTCGAAAAAGTGGCAAAAAGGCGCGTGGCCGAATGCCCTGCGCCCGGCTGTCCCGCCCGGCGGCCGTCCCGCGCCTTTCGGCCGCCCCTGCGGGTGCCGCCGCGCTCGCCCCGGGCGGGCCGCAGGCTTCCGTCATGCTTCCGTAACCCTCTTGCCATCTGGTGCGATGGCATGAATGCTAGACTGGTCGGTGTTTTCCTCGTCATGTGAGCGAACGGGAGGCGCCGCCGTGGCAAACGCGATCTCGGTCAACGACATATACAAGCGCTTCGGCACGGTGGAGGCGCTGCGCGGCGTGTCCCTCGAGGTCGCGGAGGCGGAGAAGGTGGTGGTCATCGGGCCGTCCGGCTCGGGCAAAAGCGTGCTCATCCGCTGCATCAACGGCCTGGAAGTCCCCGATTCCGGCAGCATCGTGGTGGACGGCATGGACCTGTCCGACCGCAAGGTGAACGCCCGGGCGGTGGCGCGCGACGTGGCCATGGTGTTCCAGAGCTACAATCTCTACCCCCACAAGACCGTGCTGGAAAACGTCACGCTCGCGCCCATCAAGGTGCTGAAGGTGCCGCGCGAGAAGGCCGAGCGCGAGGGGCGCGCGTACCTGGAGCGCGTGGGCCTGGCCGACAAGGTGGACAAGTACCCCGACCAGCTTTCCGGCGGGCAGCAGCAGCGCGTGGCCATTGCCCGCGCCCTCAACATGCACCCCAAGATCATGCTTCTGGACGAACCCACGAGCGCGCTCGACCCGGAAATGGTGCAGGAGGTGCTCGACGTCATCAAGTCGCTCGCCGAAACGAACATGACCATCGTCATGGTCACGCACGAGATGGGGCTTGCGCGCGAGGCCGCCGACACCGTGGTGTTCATGGAGAACGGCCGGATAGTGGAGCAGGGCACGCCGCACTACATATTCGACGAGACCGGCAACGCCCGCATCAGAAGCTTCCTCTCGAAGATACTGTAGGCGGGGCGACCGATGACTGGGACGATGCAGGTCGCATGCGCTTTTCCGGGCGGATCCGCGCGCGGCGTCTCCCACGCCGCGCGGGAAGCGGGAGGGTCGGCATTTGCCGCGCCGCCGCGCTGGGAAGGCACCCGCCGCTCCTTTTTCCGCTTGGCCGGCATCGCCGGCGCCGCGATCCTCCTGGGGGGCGCCGGCGCGCTTGCCGGCTGCGCGCCCGACCCCAATGTCCTGCGCGTGGGCACCAAGATAGACGTGCCGGGCTTCGGTTTCCAGAACCCCGAGACGGGCAACATCGAGGGCATGGAGGTGGACATAGCCCGCGAGCTGGCGAAACGCATCAAGGGGAGTCCGGACGCCCTGCGGGTGACGGGCGTGAACGTGACGACGCGCGGCGCGATGCTGGACAACGGCACGCTCGACGCGACGCTGGCCACGTTCACCATCACCGAGGAGCGGAAGAAAAGCTACAACTTCTCGCGCCCGTACTACACCGACCACATTGGCGTGCTGGTGAAGAAGTCCTCCGGCATCGACGACCTCGAGGGATTGAACGGCAAGACCGTGGGCGTGGCGCTTTCGGCCACCACGCGCGACAAGCTGACGGCGGCCGGCGACGAGCTGGGCATCCACATGAACTTCGCCGAATACTCCACGTATCCCGAGATCAAGATAGCGCTCGTGGCCGGGCGCGTGGACGCGTTCTCCGTGGACAGCTCCATTCTGAAAGGGTATCTGGACGATTCCACCAAGCTGCTCGACACGCACTTCGCCCCGCAGGAGTACGGCGTGGCCACCAAGAAGTCGAACGTGGAACTGGCTGGGCAGGTGGACGCGGCCATTGCCGCCATGTGGGAGGACGGCACGTTGGCGGCCATCCAGCAGCGCTGGGGGCTTGCGAGCGACGCGCCGGGCGCGGCCGAAGGGGGCGCGGCCGATGCTTGAGGTGTTCGCCCCCTTCAAGTGGGAGGCCCTGGTACAGCGCTGGCCCGATTTGCTGGCGGCCTTCGGCACCACGGTGGGCATTTCGGCGCTGGCCCTTCTGATGGCGCTTGCGCTGGGCATCCTTTTCGGCGTGCTGTCGGTGTCGCGCGTGGCCGTGCTGCGGGGCGTCACGCGCGTGTACGTGGAGGTGGTGCAGAACGTGCCTTTGCTCCTGCAGGTGTTCGTGCTCTACGCCATCTTCCCGCTTGTGGGGTTCACGCTGGCGGCGTTCTGGATAGGCGTCCTGGCCATCGGCATCTACCACGGCGGCTACATGTCGGAAGTGGTGCGCAGCGGCATCGGGTCCATCCACCGCGGGCAGTTCGAGGCGGCCAGAAGCCAGGGCTTCGGCTACTGGCAGACCATGTTCCTCGTCGTGCTGCCGCAGGCGTTCCGCATCATCTTGCCGCCTTTGGCTGTGCAGGCGGCGAACCTGGTGAAGAACACGAGCGTGCTCGCGCTCATCGCCGGCGGCGAACTCATGTACTTCGCGAATTCGTTCGCGGGCGCCACCAGCTACTACGGGCCGGCCTATGTGGTGGCGGCCGTGCTGTACTTCGCCATCTGCTTCCCGCTTTCGCGCTTGGCGCTGTATTTGGAGCGGCGCACGCGCTCGCGCCGGCATCTGGCGACGGGCGACGCGAGCGAGGAGCTGGCGGCCGACCAGATGGAGGTCACGCCCGGGACGCACGACATCACGGGGCGCGCCGCTGCCGCCACGCTGGCGGGCGGCGTGGGCACCATGTACGAGACGGTGGACATCGCCCCGGCCAGGCGGGCGCCCTCGCCCCGCCATCCGCTGCACGCCTTGGGCGAGGCCGAAGGCGGTGCGGGGGCGTTCGGGCGCGGCGGTGCGGGGGCGGCGGGCGGATCGGCGGCTTCGGGCGGCGCCGGCGGTTCGGCTGGTTCGGCTGGCCCAGGCGGTTCGGCTGGCCCGGGCGGCGCAGGCAACCCGTTGGGGCAGCGCTTCACGGGACGCGTGGCGGCCGAGATAGCCGACGAGATAGGGCTTGAGATAGCCCAGGAGATCGCCGAGGAATGCGGCGGCGATGCGGCCTGCGCCCGCCGCGCCCTGCGCACGAAGGGCGCGCGCCTGAAGGCGCACCGCCGGCTGGAGCGGCGCGTGGCGGCGCGCCGGGGCGTGGAGGGGCAGGTTTCGGGCAGCGCCGCGCCGGCCAGCCGCGAAGCCGCCGCCGAGGGCCTGCGCGACGTGCATGCGCCCGACCGTTCGCCGGAGGCGGACGATGCGCTGGCGTCGCGCGCGGAAACGGCTGCGAGCGACCGCATCACGCGGGAGGCGCGCCGCCGCGCCGACGCGGATGCGGCGCACGCGGACGGCAAAGCGCCTGCGGGGCCTGGCACGGGTGCGTCCGCGCCCTCCACCGCCGGCGCGCCCGGTGGGGGCGGCATGCCCAGCGGAGGCGGCGCGCCCGGTGGGGACGGCGTGTGTCCCGCAGACGCGGCGGACGGCGAAGGGAGGGACGGCGAATGAGCGACGTGGCGGCCCTGTTCACATGGGCGAACATGTGGTTTCTGCTGCAGGGGCTGGGCTTGACCCTGGCCATTTCTGCGCTGGCCATCGGCTGCTCGTGCGTCTTGGGCACCGTCGTCTCGGCAATGCGCACCTCGCATTCGCGCGTGGCGCGGGGGCTGGCAACGGCCTACATCGAGGTGTTCAAGAACACCCCGCTTCTGTTGTGGATCATGTTCACGTTCTTCGTGGCCCAGCTGCCGCCCATGGGTGCGGCCGTGCTGGCCTTCACGCTGTTCACCAGCGCCAGCGTGGCCGAAATCGTGCGCGGCGGCCTGGCGAGCGTGCCCAGCGGCCAGTACGAGGCCGCCCGCTCGCAGGGTTTCTCCGTCGTGCAGGTGTATGCGCTCGTCATTCTGCCGCAGGCGCTGCGCAACATGGTGCCGGCGCTGCTTTCCCAGTTCGTGACCACCATCAAGGACACCAGCTACCTCTGGGGAGCCATGGCGCTCCAGGAGCTCATGGGCCGCGGGATGATCCTCATGAACGGCTACAACTCCACTGCGCAGATCTTCGCCATCTTCGGCATCATGGCGCTTCTGTACTTCGCGGTGTGCTTCGCGCTTTCGCAGGCCGTGCGTGCCTACCAGCGCCGCCTGAAAGAGGCGCGAACGGGGTAGGGGTGCCGCCGGCGCCCTTTCGCCCCCGCGCCGCCGCGCCGCTGGCCGCTGCAGCGCGCGCTCCCGTCGTCGTGCCGCTGACCGTCGCAGCGGCGCGTTCCCGCCGCCGGTCAGAGGGCTTGCAGGTAGGCGATGTATTTCTGTGCGCTTTCGGGCACGGCGAGCGTGACGGTTTGCCCGTAGGCTTCCAGCGTGACGTAGCCCGGGTCTTCGTAGGTGGTGACGGTGCCGTCGATGCCGGCATACGTCCCTTCGACCTCTCCGGTCTTGCGTGCGTCTGCGGGCAGGGGCGTGGCCTGCCAGCCGTCTATGTCCAGCTCCTCCACGGCGGCGTCCACTTCTTCGGGGGAGAGGCCCGTCGCCTGGGATATGGCCTCGCGGTTCTCGTCGAGGGCGCTTTTCACCTTGCCCTTGACGTCCGCCGCGTCCAAGGCGAGGTTTGCAACAGACGCCTTCGCGCCCCTTGCGAGCTCGCCTGCGGGGCCGCCGAAGTCGGCGGGCAGGGCGAACACGGCCACGACGCCGACGACGCACAGGACGACGAGGCCGAAAAGCGCCACCAGCACCTTTCTCATAGCGCGCTCCTTCCTTCGCGGGCGGGATGCCTTTGCCTTGCGGGCCGAATCCCCCGTCCATCGAATCCCTCGTCCAGCCTACCGCACGCCGCGGTGCGCATGCGGCTCGGGCGCGGCGTCTTCAGCATTCCGAAACGAAATCGCCAGACGCCCTCCACGTCTTCGCGCCCGCGCCCCTTGCCGCCGCATGCGCCTGCGCGGGCGCGCCGTCGAGGCCAAGGCGCGCGTGTACGACTTTGAGAGGCTGCCGCAAGCGCTTGCGGGGGGGGGGGGGGGG
>CAJFUR010000120.1 GCA_904420215.1 uncultured Eggerthellaceae bacterium | reverse complement strand
GCAGTCCGACAACGCCAACCTCATGTGCGCCGAGGTGGCCAGCCGCCTGTTCGGCGTGCCCCACGTCATCGCGCGCCTGTACAACCCAGACCACGAGCGTGCCTACATGCAGCTGGGCATCGACTACGTGTGCGGCACGTCGCTGGTGGCCGAGGACATCTTCTCCAAGGTGGTTGCGGGCCACGGCGCGCACATCGACACGTTCGGCGAGTTCGAGGTGCTGCGTTTCTCGCTGGACCTCGGGTGGCGCGACGACGACAGGCGCACCATCCGCGTTTCGGAAATGGAGCGCGACCACGACGTGCGCATCATCGCGTTCGAGCGCGGCGACGGGTCGGCGTCCTCCATTCCCACCCGCGACAGCATCCTCTACCACGGCGACTCGGTTCTGGCCTGCGTGCGCCACGAGCTGATAGAGGCGTTCTCGAAATACGTTCAGGAGTAGGCCGCTTCGGAGTAGGCCGCTCCGCCGGCCCTCCGGGCGGCGGACGGGCCGGCGCTGCGGGTTTTCGCGGCACCCCGCATCGGCGCTTTCCCGCCCCCCGCGTGCCACAGCGTGCCCGGCCGCGAGACGCGCCCATTCGGAGCGCTGCAGAAGCCTTGCCGACCATGGTGGGCCGGCAGGCCGCAAAAGGAAGGAAGAAGATGTACATCGTCATCAACGGCGGCGGCAAGATTGGGGCCTATCTGGCCGGCGTGCTGCTGCAAAGCGGCAACGATGTGGCCCTCATAGAAGAAGACCTGCAAACGGCCGACCGCCTGTCGGTGGAACTGCAGGGGCGCTATCTGGTCATCCATGGCGACGGGTGCGACTCGAAGTACCAGGAAGACGCCGGCATCCGTCGCGCGGACGTGTTCGTGGCCACCACGGGTCAGGACGACGACAACCTGGTGTCGTGCGAGATCGCCCAGCGCGTGTTCAACGTGCCGCGCTGCATCGCGCGCGTGAACAACCCGAAAAACCTGCGCATCTTCAAGGAAGTGGGCATCGAGTGCGTGTCGTCCACCACGCTCATCGCCAACATGATCGAGGAAGAGGCGTTGCTGGGCTCGGTGAGCGTCGTGTCGTCGCTCACGCACGGCAACGTGGCGCTGGCCGAAGTGGTGGTGCCGCGCATGCGCAACCACCCCAACGACGCGGGCGTGCTGGCCTCTGCCATCCCCATGCCGGAGAACAGCCTGATCGTCGCCGTGGCCACGCGCGACGACGTGCAAGTGGTGAACGAGGACACAGTGCTGTACCCGGGCGACAAGGCGGTCGTGGCGGCCGACAACGAGGTTTTGAACGAGGTGCGCCAGGTGTTCAGATCGCTGTAGCTGGCGGCGGCCGCCGCGGCTGCGGGAAGGGCGGTGGGGGTGCGGCGCCCTGTGGCGCGGTTGTGCGATGTGGGTACGCCGGCCTGTGAGGTGCGGTGTCTCCCAGTTCGCAGGGCGTTTCAGCATGCGTCGCCTTCCTAACTCGCAGCGCCCCCGGCCGCGGGGTGCCCGGCTTGCAATGCCCCTTCCGGCATGTGGCGTGGACGCGCCGTGCGGGTGTGCCGGCCCGCAGCCTGCGGCGCGTCCGGGCCGCCCCTTCATGCGGTTTCGGGCGCTTTCGGTGGAAAATGCGCCTGTCACCTGCGGAGGCGTTGCGCGTTGCGGTATGCTTGAAGCGTGAAGGATAAGGGGCGCGGGTGCGGGTGCCGCGCGGCGAGTGAAGGGGCTTGGCGTGATCGACCGCTACACGCGCCCGGAGATGGGCGCCATCTGGGAATTGCAGAACAAGTTCGAAATCTGGAAGGAAATCGAGGTGCTGGCGTGTGAGGCGCAGGCCGAGCTGGGCCAGTCGGGCATCACGCGCGAGGAGGCCGCGTGGATCCGCGCGCATGCGGGCTTCACCGTGGAGCGCATCGACGAGATAGAGAAGGTGACGAACCACGACGTCATCGCCTTCACCACCAACATGGCCGAGTGCATAGACGCCGAGGTGCCCGAGGGCCAGGAGAAGCCGAGCCGCTGGGTGCACTACGGCATGACCTCGTCCGACCTGGGCGACACCGCGCTGTCCTACCAGATCACGCAAGCCATCGACATCATCCTTGCCGACATTAGGCAGCTGGGCGAAACGTGCAAGCGCCGCGCGTTCGAGTTCCAGAACACGCTGTGCGTGGGGCGCACGCACGGCATCCACGCCGAGCCCATGACGTTCGGCATGAAGTTCGGCAGCTGGGCCTGGGCCTTGAAGCGCGCCCAGACGCGCATGGAGGAGGCCCGCAAGGTGGCCGCCACGGGCGCGATCAGCGGCGCGGTAGGCACGTATTCCAGCATCGACCCGTTCGTGGAGCAGTACGTGTGCGAGAAGCTGGGCCTCGTGCCCGACCCGCTGTCCACGCAGGTGCTCGCACGCGACCGCCACGCGCAGGTCATGGCCGCGCTGGCCGTGACGGCCTCCACGCTGGAGTCCATCGCCATGCAGGTGCGCCTGCTGCAGCAGTCCGACGTCATAGAGGCCGAGGAGCCGTTTGCAAAGGGTCAGAAGGGTTCGAGCGCCATGCCGCACAAGCGCAACCCCATCACGGCCGAGCGCGTCTGCGGCCTCGCGCGCGTGGTGAAGGGCAACGCGCAGGTGGCCTTCGACGACGTGGCACTGTGGTACGAGCGCGACATCAGCCACTCCGGCGCCGAGCGCGTGGCGCTGGCCGACAGCTTCATCGCGCTGGACTACATGTTCGGCAAGATGCAGTGGATGCTCGACGGCCTGCAGACCTACCCTGCCAAGATGGAGCACAACCTGTGGCGCACGCGCGGCCTCATCTTCAGCAGCAAGGTGCTGCTGGCGCTGGTGCAGACGGGCATCACGCGCGAGGACGCCTACGTCATCGTGCAGCGCAACGCCATGAAGGTGTGGGAGGACATCCAGAACGCCGTGGACGGTCCCACGTACCGCGAGCGCCTGGAAGCCGACCCCGACGCCGCCGCGCTCACGAAGGAGACCCTCGACGAGATCTTCGACCCCTGGGACTTCCTCACCCGCAAGGACGTGGTG
>CAJFUR010000119.1 GCA_904420215.1 uncultured Eggerthellaceae bacterium | reverse complement strand
TGCGGGTTGCCCTTGAGCGCCGGGGTCTTCTTCTTGTCCACCGACTTCTTGCGGCCCTTGCGGACCAGCTGGTTGATAGTAGGCAAAACCTTACTCCTTCTTTCATCCCGACGGAGCGCTCGGGCGGCCGTCTAGCCTTTCAAAGGCGAACCCGCTCTCGCTCGCGGCACGAAGGCCGCTCGCTCGGCGGAGCCGTCTTTTCAAGGCTGTGCGACTCGCCAAAACGCCCCCGTTTCCACCTTGGGCCGACCAAGCGCCATCAAGCCGGTTCGACTCGTTGCAGAAACCCCGTTTCTTCCTTCGTTGATTTATGGGGATAAACCAACTCCTTTTCATGTACGCTCAGCTGATGCGCACACGAAAACACGGCGCCCCGGAACGAGGCGCGAGTGAGCATGTTATATCCCTTTCGGCAGCTTGTCAAACGCCACGCACCCGGGCGTATCTATATGCGGCGCCTGCGGGAGACTCAAGGGTTTCCGCAGGTGGACCGGGTGTTTCGCGCGGAAGGCAGGCGTCATGCGGAAAGCGGCGGGCGGAAGCGTCCACAATTTCTCGACCGCAGGGCATGGAGAAACGGGCGCGCTAGGCGCGTGCGCCTTGCGCGATCAGGGTCTCCACCAGACGCGCGGAACCCTCCAGGTCGGACACGGCAATGTGCTCGTCCGTGGAGTGGAACGCCGCCATGCCGACGCCGAGCGTGACGGCGCGCACGCCGCGGGCGCACAGCACGTTGGCGTCCGACCCGCCGCCGGAATGCTTGAAGCAGGGGGCGAGGCCCGCCGCGCGCGCCGCCGCGGCGATGTCGCGCACGAGGGCGTCGTCCTCGGCGTAGAGCACGGCGTCGTAGCTTTTCGCCCAATCGACCTCCACGCTGCCGCCGAAGCGCGCGGCGGCATCCTCGAGCGCCGCGGTCATGGCGGCCTTCTGCGCTTCCGCGCGCTCGGGGAAAAGCGAGCGGCACTCCCCCGCGAGCGTGCAGGCGTCCGGCACGACGTTCGTCGCGCGCCCGCCCGCCACCGTGCCCACGTTGGCCGTCGTCGCCTCGTCGATGCGGCCGAGCGGCATGGCGTCCACCGCGGCGGCGGCCATGGCAATGGCCGACACGCCCTCCTCGGGCGCCACGCCCGCATGGGCGGCCTTGCCGGAAAAGCGCGCCTCGAAGCCCCAGTGGCAGGGCGCGCCGGTGACCACCGTGCCGGGGGCGCCGTCGGCGTCGAGCACGTAGCACGGCGCACCTTCCGGAAGCTCGCCTTCCGCGAGCGCGCCCGACCCCAGCAAGTGCACCTCCTCGCACGTCGTGAACAGCACCGTGACGTCGGGGCGCGCAAAGCCCGCCTCCACCGCGCGGCGCACGCCCTCCAGAATGGCCGCCACGCCCGCCTTGTCGTCGGCCGAGAGGATGGTGTCGCCGGCCGAGCGCACGACGCCGTCAACCACCACCGGCTCGATGCCCGCGCACGGCTCCACGGTGTCCATGTGCGCCGAGAACACCAGGCTGCGTGCCACCGTGCCGGGCAAGTGCGCAATCAGGTTGCCGGTGTCCGAGCCGGTACGTGCGGCCGAGGCGTCGAAGCGCACCTCGAACCCCAGGCTGCGCAGTTCCTCGGCGCAGCGCTCCGCCATGGCCCCCTCGCGCCGCGAGGGGCTCTCGATGCGAACGAGTTCGCAGAACAGGTCGAGCAGGCGGTTCGATTCCATGGGGTTGAGGTTCCTTTCTGGCTCCGATGTGTGAGGGCATGGGAGGTGCGAGGGCGCGGGGGTGCGGGCCCTAGCGGTGTGCCGGGGCGGCCGGCACCGGGGCCGGGGCCGCATGGGAGCGCCTTTCGTCCAGGCGCCGGTTGCGGAAGTACACCAGCCAGTTCGCGCCGAGGCACACCATGTTGACGAGGTACACCGCCAACACCCAGTTGAGCGTGCCCGAGACGAACTTCGCCGCGATGCCGGCCACGTAGCCCAACGTGATGAGGGCGATGAACTGCCAGCTGGTGCCCGCCGCCGTGCCGGCCTTGTAGTTCTTGTACGCGTTCATGGGCCACGAAAGGCCGAAACACACGAGCATTGCCGCTTCCAGAACCTCTGCCATCCTAACGCCTTCTTCTTCCGTCCGATCCTTCGTCTTTCCCGCCTTCTTCTCCCGCGCGCCGCCGCCCGAAAAGCGCCTGCGAGGCGCGGGGCGAGGGCACCGCCCGTGCCGCAGCGCGGGGCAACCCGTGCGCGTCGCAAGCCACGCGGGGCGAGGGCACCGCCCGTGCCGCAGGCCGCCGCAACCGCGCGGGCGCGGCCACAGGCCGCCGCCCAGCCACGGGCGCAGACCGCTCCCGCGTGCCGGGCGCGCTACGCGCCCAAGATGCGCGCGGCCACCTGCTTCTTGCGGGAGAGGATTCCCGGCATCCACGTGCCGCCCTCGCCCGTGCAGCTGATGCCGAACACGCGGTTCACCACGCGCCGGTTGCCCTCGCAGAAGAACTGGCTGCCTTCCGCCAGGATGTCGGTGACCATGAACAGCACGAACTCGTAGCCATGCGCCTCCTTGAGCGCGCGCATGTGGTCGCGGATCTCCGTCTCGCGCGCCAGCACCGGGGCAAGGTCAACCGTTTCGTGCTGGGCGATCAGCACGGTGGCGTCGCCGAGCGGGAACTCCTTCGCGTCGGCGCCCACCAGCTTGTCCACCGGCACGTCGTCTTCCCCGCCGCGGCACTTGAACACCGCGAGGCCGAACTCGGTGGCATCGACGCCGAGGATTCCCGCGAGGAAGTCCGCCTGCGCGCGGTCTTCGGCGGCGGCCGTGGGCGACTTCAGGATGACGGTGTCGGTCATGACGGCCGACAGCAGCACCGCGGCAATGGGGCGCGGGATTTCCACGCCATGCTTGCGGAACTCCATGGTCACGATGGTGGCCGTGGAGCCCACGGGCAGGTTGAGGAACAGGATGGGGTTGGCCGTCATGACGTCGGCGATGCGGTGGTGGTCGATGATCTCCACCACGTCGGCCTCCTCGATGCCGTGCGCGGCCTGGCGCGTTTCGTTGTGGTCCACGAGGACGACCTTGCGCTTCGGGCGGGTGGCCACGTCGGTGCGCGTGACGATGCCGATGCAGAAGCCGTCGTCGTCAAGCACCACGGCCTCGCGCAGGGCGCTTGCCATGAGGTCTTCCACCGCGTCGGACAGAAGGCCTTCCTTGTCCAACACCAACACGTCGGTTTCCGTGATGTCGGACACCTTCTGTCCCAGCGACTCAATGAGGTCGGCGGCCACGGCCATGCTGTTCGCGCCGCCCTCGTCCATGAGGTCGGTGGCCGCGATGTAGCGCTCGGCGATCATGCGCGTGGTGACGAGACCGCGGTACGTGCCGTCGTCGCTCGTGACCACCAGCGAGCGCACGTTGCACTGGCGCAGCAGGCGGCCGGCTTCCAGCAGCGTGGCGTCGTGTTCGATGGAGATGGGGTCGGGCGTCATGACGTCGGCCACGCGCGCGTGCACGTGCCCGATGACGTCCGGCGCGGGAATGCCGTTTTCGGCGAGGATCCACGCGCTTTCCGGAGGGAGCGGCCCCAGGCGTGCCGGGATGTAGGTCTGCGCCGGCTCGCCGTCGCCGGCGGCGCGCTTCGCGAGCTCGTTTTTCAGGTACGCGTAGCCCACGGCCGCGCAGATGGAGTCGTTGTCGGGGTTGCGGTGCCCCACGACGATGACCGGCGATGACATGTGCTTGCTCCTTCGTGCGGGCGCACGCCGACGCCCGACCCTGCGGGCCGGCCGCGTCGCCCTTGTTCTGGGTTTCCCTTCGCTGGCTTGCCGGAGCGCCGCGCCCCGGCCTCGTGTTCCCGGCCAGTGTATCACAGCCGCCCGCACGCGAAGGAACGTTCACAAGCACTGCTTATTTGGAGGGGGCCCGCTACTGCGATTTCATCTCGCTTCTCCTGTTCCGTCTTCAAAGTTCGTTTGCAACGATGCGTTGTTCCCCCTCGAGCCGCAGCAAAGCGCATGCCGGAAGAAGCCCCGCCGCGGCAAGGCAGCGCAGAAGCTTTTGGCAAGATCTCCAACAGCCTCCAAAAGCCCGAATGCCCCCCCGGCCGCCAAAGCCGGGAAAACGCCCGCAGCCCTTGCGGCGGCTCTGGAGCTGTGGTATAAGATTCTTGTCTGGGCACGCCCGAGGCGGGTCCACCCACGGGCGGGGGGTATTCCCCCGCCATCTTCGTTTCTGCCCGAGGGAAGGGGGCGGCCGTGGCGACGCTCAGCGTGTTCGTAGACGAGCTGGGCGACTTCGGGCCCTACGACCGGCGATCCCCCGACTACCTTGTTTCGCTCGTATTCCACGACCAGTCCATCGACATAGCGGAAGGCGTCGCCGCCGAGGAGCGCAGGGTCGAGGCCCTGGGCTTTGCGAGAGGCCACGCCATCCACACGGCTCCCCTCATCCGCCGCGAGCCGCCCTACGCCGCGACGGACCCCGAGGTGCGCAGGAGGCTCTTCGACGTGCTCTTCGATTTCTTCCGCCACTGCAACGTCGGCACGAAGACCATCGCCGTAAGCAAACGCGAGTTCGGCGGGGGAGACGGCCTCTCCGAGCGCATCGCGAGAGAGCTCGGGCTGTTCATCCGCGAGAACCTCGCCTGGTTCCAGTCGTTCGACCGCGTCATCGTCTACTACGACCGGGGCCAGAAACAGGTGACGCGCGTGCTGAAGCTCGTGTTCCTCGCGAACCTCTGCAACGTCGAATTCCGCGTCGTCCACCCCGACGAGTACAAGCTTTTCCAAGTGGCGGATCTCGTGTGCACGCTCGAGTCGCTCAGAACCAAGCTCGCCTCCAAGCGGCTCTCCAAATCCGAAACTGAGTTTTTCCGAAACGGAAAACGCCTCAAGAAGAACTACCTCAAATGGCTCGACGCGAAGCGCATCGACGCGTAGAAAGCCGCGAATCGCCTGTTCGCCTATCTCGCATCCATGCAAACGAGCGCGGGCGCACGCATCGCCAAAATTCGCCCAAGGCAGCCGATGCCAGCCACAGCCGCATTCGCTCAAAGCTCCTTTGCTCGATACGCCGCATCAGTACTGGCACCAGAGAATCCATCCGTCTTGGGTTCCCTCCACCTTCTCGTACCTTTCCGCCGCCTCGCGCATTTCCCCCTCGGAAAGCCATCCGTTGTTGTAGGCTATCTCTTCCAAGCGCGCTATCTGAACGCCTTGGTTCTCCTCGACGGTGCGCACGTACTCGGTGGCAGCATACAAGCTCTGCACGGTGCCCGTGTCGAACCAGGCGCTGCCACGATGCGGCAGCCTCACCGAAAGCGGGCCGTCTTCCAGATGCGTGCGGTTGAGGTCGGTGATCTCGAGTTCGCCGCGCTCGGAAGGCTCGATGCGCTTGGCGCGCTCCACGGCACTCGAATCGTAGAAGCAGAGGCCCGTGACGGCATAGTTGCTCTTTGGCCGCGCAGGCTTTTCCTCGATGGAGACCGCCCTGCCTTCGCCGTCGAACTCCACGATGCCGAAACGTTCGGGCTCTTTAACGTAGTAGCCGAAGAAGGTTGCGCCGACCTCCTTAGCCGCGGCCGAGCGGAGCATGGCCGTGAGGCCGCCCCCGTAGAAGATGCTGTCGCCCAAAGTGAGGGCGCAGCCCCCCCTCCACCAGAAACCCCTCGCCGATGACGAACGCCTGAACCAACCCGTCGGGCGAGAGCCGCTCGGCATAAGAAAGCCTCACCCCGAACTGCGACCCATCGCCAAGCAACCGCTCGAAGTTGGGCAGGTCGCGCGGAGTGGATATGACAAACACCTCGCGTATGCCTGTCAGCATGAGCAGCGACAGCGGATAGTAGATCATCGGTTTGTCGTAAACGGGCAGGAACTGCTTGCTCGTCACCGCCGCGAGCGGATACAGCCTTGTGCCGCTTCCACCAGCGAGAATTATGCCTTTCACCGATCTCTGCAATTCGACATGAGATAGTCATACGTCGTGTCGGGCACCAACTCGCTTAAAGCTGCATATTCCTTTTCCGCCAGAAGCTTGCGAACTGTCGACGCGCTGATTACCGTCTCAACACCATTGATGCGCTGCGTCTTGCGAGGAATCTCAACGAGTTCAATGCCGTAGCGCGGCAATATTGCCTTCATCTTTTCGTTGTAGTTTCGCGTAACTCGGTCAAACGGCTCTTGCCCCACGAAACGCACGGCGATGCCAAGAGCCGGAGCGACCCATTTCCCAAACACCTCAACATCCAAAGTGGGATCCACATCAACGCTGCCGGGGTCGTCTTTGACGAAATACCCCGGAAAAGTCGTTGAAGATATCATGAAAGACCCACTTCTCAACACGATGACGTTGGGCAGATCCGCGGTGCCCTTTCTCACGAGTTCTATCCTGTCGGAAAACGGGAAAACGGACCTATCCTCCTCCACAACGAAAAGGTAGAGGCGATCGACGCAGTGCGATGCATATTCGACAACATGACGATGCCCGAGCGTAAAGGGGTTGCAATTCATGACAATTGCCCCGACTATACCTTCCATGTGGTCCAAAGGCACCGCATCCCTCACCTCTTGAATATAAGCATGAAGACCTTCAGGCGCCTCAATCGCGAGGTCACCCACAACCGGCACTGGCCACACAGAAAAATCTTTCCGGAATTCAAAATCGCCTGAATGCGATGCGCCACCACCGTCCAAAGCATGGCCTATCAGCAACGTCAATTCTTCCCCGATGCGCTCGTACCCACGCTTGCCGCAATGAACGACCCTATCGTAGTATTCCCGCGGCCCGATAGAATCGCTGTTCAGGCTGACGCTCAAGTCGTCCCATTTCGAGCTGAGCATATTTCCCATGGCATAGCTCACGACAACGACATCGCCTTCCCTCAGGGCGATATCGGAAATCCTCTTGTGGCAATGCTCGAAATTTCCGCCCCAAATACCGTGGTTGACCACACGCCAAACGCCGGGGAAATCCGCATTGAGCCTTCTTTGCAGACAACTTGCAACAGTATTGGAATCTTCGATCGCGTAACCGAAAAAGGTACACCCCCCGAAAAGGTGAATCGATCTTCGCCATGTTTCTGGCACGTCAGTTGTCAGCCTATCGCCATCTACAACGTTGAGAAACGGGCTCGACGTATCCCTATGGCGCGCAGCCCCGCAAAACGGATCCGCAACGGGAGGGATTGCGGAAACGGCCAGAAACCTTTCCTGCGCCTCCTCTTCGGCTAGATCGAACATTCCCGACAAGAAAGAGCCCTTTGACGATGTGTTGGAGCGTATTGCCATCTGGGAAAACTCGGAGCGCTTGGCGATGTCCTCCGAAGTGGGAAAATACCTCGAGCCAAAGAACGAATCGAATCCCCATGCCCAGTTCACGCGGTAAAAAAAGACGCTTCGTTCTTTTAGCTGCTTTTCATATCTGTCACACAGCAACTCCACCGACCATTCACGCAGGAAATAGGCAAGCCAATATTTCTCGATTCGCGCAGTCTGTCCGAGAGAAGAAAGCAAGCGATTGTATTTCTCGGTTTTCCCGTCGCATATCACCAGAATTCGACAAGCATCGGCATTCGACCCAGCGGAAGCTTCGAACTCCTCCAACGCGCGAGACAGTGTCGGCCGCACGTCCAATTCGACGCTCCAACCCCGATCGATAAATCCCTCAAGATAAGATGAGACTTTGTCGACGAACATGCTCCGCGAAAGCGTTCGCGCGACATCGCAGGGACAGGAAACCACGGCTTCGAGATCTATCGCAAACTGCTCGGCAGAAACAGAGTCGCCCCGGCCCAAGGGATCATCATCACCCACGAATAGTACATCGCCCGATCCGTTTTCGAGAATCTCATTCTCTCCCTCAACAAGGCCGACTGCAAGCAACCGATCCGTAGGAATGGAGTGATCGCTTCTGATAGTGATTGAGGAGTACCCGAAAAGCCGGCAATAAAGCTCCACCGCCTCACGCCCGACGAATCGAAGACGATCTCCTATAGACTTCCCTCCCATTACAACACGTCGCTATCCAAATCGGAAATCACATCCTCCATGGTGAAAAAACCCTTTCTTGTTCCAAGGAACCGCGCAGCGAGCAATGCGCCGTTTGCAAAAGCCCCCCGCGAGAACGACTCATGCACAATTGAAATCCTCTCGAATTCACTGGCCGCAGTTAACTCGTGTATGCCAACATACCCTCCCGCCCGCACATACGCGATGGGAACGTCATGACCCCCTGCAGCGTCGGCGATGAGACGTGCCGTGGCCGACACGGGAGGCTTTCCCCTACGATGCCTCTCCACAACGGCAAAGTCAAAATCCGGCAGAACTTTAGACAGCCTTCTTGTGAACTCGAGGAGCAGATTCACTCCAAGGGTCAGATTGGGAGCATACACAACTCCGATTTCCCCGCTTTCAGCATGCCTCCTGATAGCCGAGACGACCTCCGGTTCATGATCGGTTGTGCAAACGACCAATCCCCACCCCTTCTCCCTAGCCAAATCAAAAAGGTCGAGCGTAAAGGACCGATCGGAAAAGTCGATCAACACATCGGCGGAAGAAAACGCTATCGCCGACCTTGCCAACTTCAATGGATAGACGGGACAATTTGACAAGGCGGTCACTTTGACAGCCTCCCCAACGGTGGATCCCGCATCCGAACTTGTATCCCGGCATACCGCGCACGTTATCTCGTCTCGCCTGCCATTTACGACCAATTCCGCAAGCGCACGCCCAGCCCGGCCTAATCCGCTCAACACGATTCTCATTGGTATCACTCCTTGTATCCGCATGTCGCCCGATGCAGAGCCCACACCAAATCCCTGACATCAAATACGGGAACACCCGCAGAACTTCGCAACCGTCCAGCAAAAGGCGGCATATTGGTGCATTCAAGCAAAATCGCCCCGACGCCACCGTCTCTCGCCACCAAATTCATGCCCCGTTCCAAAATCTCGGAACTGAGCCTTGCCTTATCGACCTCCGCCTTGTTTTCAACGTAAACCCGGTAGAACTCCGTGTCTTCCATCCCCTCGAGCGCTATTGCCCTCCGATCAACTCCGCAAGCAAGAAGCTGTCGGTCAGACATTGAGGATTTTCGCGCTGTCAAAACACCTATTTTTTTTTCATTTCCGAATAATTGGGCTATAAGCGGAACGAGGAGCAGGGCCGACGCCCCAACCGGAATAGAGACGCTCTGGGCGAGTTCTTTTTGAAAGCAAGCCAAAAAGCCGCAGCTTGTCGCAATAGCGCATGCCCCCTCTTCTTCAAGTCTTCTTGCTCCCCGGCAAAAAGCATCGGCCAAGCCAACTTCCCCATCGATGACCACATTGCGGGAGTTCGCCTCGTCAATCATGAGCCGCTTTATAGGAAAAGGGAACGTATCGGGATGGCCTATATCGCCAACCAATCGAGGGAACTTGGTGTTTAGCATCAGGATTCCGATGAATGGGTCAGCCTTTACCATGAGGCACACCCCGATTTGCCATCCACTGAAACATCGAACAGCAGCTTGACTTCCTCGCGAACCTTAAGGCAATCGGCCCTTGTGTCCCCATGGGCGACAAGAGGACCATATTTCCCGCCATCGTCCCGCAGTGTTTTAGCGGGCAAGCCAACAGCAAGGTCGTCTAAATCGAAGTAATCGACCCCAGGCAAAGACAAGACATCTTCCGCTCCGGAAATCCCGCTGACCGTGCCCTCGGGAAGAGAAAATGCGAACCACGAAGCCGCCCCGTGGGACAATTTGAGCACATCGCCCGCAAGGGGATCCTCCCCCAAAGCGCACTGTGCCAAAAGATCGCTTATCTGAACGCCCGTTGCAAGAGGTATCAAATCGGACGAAAGCCTTACGCCACCCCCTCGTGCGGCAACCTCAACCAGATAAACCCTATCGTCCTTCGATGAATAGATATACTCGCCGTGCGTTGGACCATACGGCAGCTTCATTGCCTCAACGAGCGTCTTGTTCGCCGCCAAAAGCTTTTGCTCGACGGAAGACGTGCAATGATCGGCATCCTGGATCACCACGGCCTTCGAAATGAACTTGTCCTCGATGGGAAAATGCTCCTTGATTGCAACATCCGTGTTGTAGCAAACGCCACCACTGCAAAACGAATCGACAATGTACTCCTCCCCTTCAACAAAACCTTCGATGAGCACGAATTTGTCATTTAGAGCCTCGCCGAGGCATTCGTCAAAATGGGTCACGATGTCCGCATCGCATTCAACTTTAAAAACGCCCCGGGAAGAGTTCCCGTCAACGGGCTTCATCACCAACGGATAACCGTGCCTCGAAGCAAAAAGAAGCGCTTCGTCTGCAGTTCGAACCGCATCAAAAGGGGGACAACCAACTCCCGCCGCGAGTGCGGCCTCCCTCATGAGATACTTATTGGTAAATCTCATCGCAACGTCATACCCAATGCCGGGAAGCCCAAGCCTGTCCGCAAGCCAAGCAGTATTCGATGTCGCAATGCTCACAATATTCGAGGCAACCGCCTGCACGTGTTCGCTGCTGGCGATTTTCAAAAGCTCATCCTTGTCTTTGAGATCTACATCATAAAATCGATCAGCCAAAGAACAGCATGGAAAAGACGAGCCTTTGCCGACGACTACAATCCTGTACCCCCGATCCCGGAATGCATTAATAAGGGGGATTTCGTCTCGAACAGCACCGAGAACCATTACTGAACCCTTCATGACCTCCCTCTCGATCCCGCAACGATTCGACATATCCTATCTACATCCTCCAATGCCAAGTCGGCATACATTGGCAAGCAAAGCACCTGCCGCGACAGACGCAAAGCAACAGGCGTCATCGACGAGTCGAAACGACCCGCATAACAGGCAAACTCACTCGTCAATGGATAGAAGTACTTACGCGACCCTATGCCCGTCTCCGCAAGCGCAGCCATGGCGGCATCGCGTTCGGCGGGAGCTTCGCCCTCGAAGAGTATAGGCATGTACGCGAAATTGGACCTAACACCCTCATGCAGAGGAGACAGATGCAGCCCCCGCACACCTTCGAGCTGCTCGCAATACCGGGCTGCCACCATCCTGCGTTTTGCGATTTCCTCGTCAAGATGCCTCAGATTGCAGATGCCCATGGCGGCGCACAGTTCGTTCATCTTGGCGTTGCCGCCGACGTATTCCACGTCCTCGGGCCCCGTGATCCCGAAGTTCTTCCACTGGTCGAGTACCGGCTTGAGAGCAGGGTCGCGGAAGCACACCGCCCCGCCCTCCACGGTGTTGAACACCTTCGTGGCGTGGAAGCTGAACATGCTCGCGTCGCCGAAGGACGCGGCGGACTCCCACGAGCCGTCCGGGCGCCGGCGCTCCACCCCGAAGGCGTGGGCGGCGTCGTAGAGCACCTTGAGGCCTCGCTCGTCGGCGATGCTCTGTATGGCGTCCACGTCGCAGAGGTTGCCGTACACGTGCACGGGCAGGACGGCGCACACCTCGGGGTCGGCGGCCAGGCGCGCCACCTGCTCGGGGTCGATGGTGTAGTCGCTCTCTCTCACGTCGGCGAACACCGGCTCCAGCCCCTTGCGCACGATGGCATGCGTGGTGCTGGCGAACGTGAAGGGGGTGGTGATCACCTTGCGCCTGCCGTCGGCTCCCAACCCGAGCGCCTCGATGGCGCACTCCAGCGCGTTGTGCCCGTTGACGAACAACGCTACGTTGTTCGCACCTAGATACTCCTTGAGCAGGCGCTCAAATTCCTTGTGCTTCTCGCCCATGTTGGTGAGCCAGTGGCTCTCCCACAGGGGGGCTATCTCGGCGACGTACTCCTCGAGCGGGGGCATCGACGAGCGCGTGACGAGGATGTGAGAATCCATTCCCTCGCCTTCCTTCCCTATTCGATTGTCAAGCTGCCTCTTCAAATAAACGGCGTTCCCTACGACGCGTCCCTTCGGGCGGAAACCATCTCTTTCACAGTGGAAAGCAGGTACGCCATCGCCTCGACCTTGAGCGCCTTGGACAGGCCCATGTACGCGCCCGCCATCACGGCGGCCTGCAGCGCGACGGTCGCCGCATCGGGCAGGGCGAGGAGACCGATAGGCCACGCAACGGCGGCGGAGGCGGCCGCCAGGGCAAACGCCGGCGCCATGTCCCGCAGCTGCTCGCCATACGAGTAGCCGAGGACCCGCTTGCTGGGCCACGTGTTCACGAACGTGGAGACGATGCCGCTGAGCACATAGCCGGCAACCATCGCGTATACGTCCCCCAGGACGAACGCCGCGAACAGCAGGATGGCGACGCCGTAGGCCTTCTTGACCAGCTCCAACTTGAGGAACAGGTCGCTTCGCCCCATGCCGTTGAGCGTCTGGAGGTTGGTGGTGTGGATGGGCAGGAGCGCGTACACGAAGCAGTACATCTGCAAAAACGGCACGCACGGAAGCCACCGCTCGCCGAGCAGCAGACGCACGAGCGGCTCCGCGACGAGAGCGAACAGCGCCATCGACGGCACGACGAGGAACGTGGAGGTCTTGAGGGCACGCCTCACGATGCGCTTGGCATAAGACACATCGCTTTGCACACGCGACACCGCCGAGAGCATAACGGGCTGTATGGCGCCATCGAGTAGAGAACCTATTGTCTGCGGGTACTTCTTACCCTGCGAAACCAGCCCCAAGCTGGACGCCGAGAATTGCTTGCCGATAACGAGGTCGGACAACGACTGATAGCCCTGATCGAGCAGCCCCGAGACGAGGAGCCTCCACCCAAAAGAAAACAGAGCCTTCGCCCTAGCAAAACTAAACTCAAACTGCGGCACCCACCGCACCTGCAAGGCAAGAACTACGCAATTGGCAAACTGGCAAGAGAGCTGCTGGACGACAAGAGACCAGAGGCCCCAACCCGACACCGCACATCCTACGCCGAGAACCCCTGAGACAAAAACCGAGACAATCGTCGCGTTGAACACCTTTTTGAACTCCAAGGCGCGCTGCACTATGGCAACCTGCACAGCGTTAAACGAATTCACAATCAGAAGAAGCCCAAGAGCACGAAACGGCCAGACAATCTCGGGCATTGAGTAGAATTCAACCACCAAAGGAGCGCACACAAACACAACCGCACAAAGGACGAGAGAGATGCCAAGACTCAGCCAAAACACTGTCGAGCAGTCTCCGTCATCAATGCGCGGCGCCTGCACAAGCGCAGTATTTAGCCCCGATTGAACGATAATGTTGCCCATATTAACGAGTACCAGCATGATGGCGAGCGCGCCGAAGTACTCGGGAGCAAGCAAACGAGCCATGATGATCTGGACAAGAAGAGATACGAGCGCACTACCTCCACGCTCGAAAATCTTCCAAGCAAGAGAGGAGAGGGTAGCTTTCTTTAAAGCATCGTTCACTAGCGACATCTCACGATATGACGACTCGCACTTTCGCCATAACCTTCCATCTGAAATGCAAATCCCAATTTAAATAACATCCGACTCAAGATAAGCTTTGCCCAATCGATAACAGTAAAACGACGAACGGCTTCCCCGGCAAGGCCAGTTTGCCTCAAAGAAATCCCTTGGTAAGCTTCAATTTTTCTCACATGGGGAACACAAGCGTCCACAATCTGACTGTGACAGCACCCTGAAGTAACCTCATCGATAGAGCCAAGCATTTCTAGCCAATTGGAAGAATTTTCTACCTGACGCTTCCATCCCACAATGCCAGCAGTCCACGAACCAGGAGTTCGAAAGCGATATATGCTCATGCATTGTGGCTCGTAATGTATATAACCCTTTGTCGCAGAATAGATCGCACGAGGAAAATCTCCTACAGGAGCTTTTGGAATTTGCTCCTTGAAGTCAAGGTATCCCTTGGATATGTCGCGCCTGAACATTCTGCTCGCTGTTGGAATAGACCATTTCCGAAGCAAATCAGCCATCCGGATATCGCAAGGGATATCACCCATTCCCATAATGCCAAGGCAATGCCCGCTAACTCCATCGACGACTTTAGCGGAATGGCATGTTTCCGCACATTCCGGATGAGCTTCAAAATAGTCAACTTGCGATTGTAATTTTCCCGGATCGCACCAATAGTCATCCCCCTCACAAAAAGCAATGTACTTTCCACGTGCAAATCCTTCGAGAAAACTAAAGTACCCTCCTTTGTATTTGTTCTTTCCATACTGGTTCTCTTCTTCGGCAAACACTTTCACCACATTCGGGAAACGCCGTTCGTAATCAAGTAATATTTCCAGAGTCCCGTCCGTTGAAGCATCATCATGAACCAGTATTTCAAAGAAGAAATTGCAGTTTTGCGCTAAAAACCCATCCATCGCATCTCGGATATAATCAGCATGATTGAACGCAATGCAGCAAACACTAACCACAATCTCGTTTTCGCTATCATCATGTGCCATCTGCCAACACCTTAATTGCACGTTTACTGGTTTCGTTTTGCTGTACGCTTATGCAAAAGCGATTTGCCTACCACTTCTCATCGCTTCCATTCGTGCCCGGGAAACAAAATGCATGCGAGATCGGCCAGAAAAGCCCTTCTCGTTGCGTACATACCGCTCTTTGCCACAAGTTTGGCGATATTAGCGGGAGTTGCCTTCTCGAGGGCCGCCAGTCTAGCAGCCTCGAAGGCGTCAACCTCCTCGACCATGTCTATTGCCCCGCTATCGAACACCCGTTTTCGATCCTCAAAGCCTAGAGAGTTGTAGAAAGCAAGCAGCGAAGCATTCATTTTTCGATAGTAGGTGACGAGTTCTCGCCTGTCTGCATTGCTCGTCGATCTTTCGTCCGAAGCGTTACTCGAGTGCCTACGAAACCGCAACGTCGGAGCGTCGTAGTGGCCGAGCGTCCCCCTAATGCAAGCCGCACAATAGAGAATTGCATCGTGGGGAAAGTCATCCTTCCAAAAAGGAAATATCTCCTTTACGAAGCTCCGTCTCACACAGTAGGTGCAACCAGGCCAAGCAACATTGAGATAGGACTTGTCACAAGAAATATGTGAGATCAATCCAGTGCCACCCAGCGCCTTCTCGAGACCCGCACACTGTTCAACGAAAGAGCCCTCCTCGACGAGCAACTCCACAGCAGATGTAATCACATCGAGATCAGTATTCTCATCCATGCATCTCTCAAGATCGGCCACGTGAGAGGGAAGCCACACATCATCCTGATCGCAAAGAAAGACATATTCCCCGTGAGCTCTAGCAATAGCCCCCTTGAAGTTGCGCTTCCATCCTAGATTCCGATCATTGCGATACACAGCCCACTTAATCTCCTGGTGAGCAGAGGCGAACTCACGCACTATTTCGAACGAGCCGTCTGTCGAGCAATCGTCCGCAACAACGATCTCATCCGGCAGCACCTCTTGGACCATAAGCGACTCGAGTTGCTCGAGAAGAAATCGCTCTCCGTTGTAAGTCGCCATCACGACGCTAGAGTGACACGAATCTTCGCCCATTGCCATGCCTTCGCTCATCGCCCATCCGAACATTTCTCTTATTTATCAAACAGGGATTCCGCAGCAATCCGCACAAGAGCAGCCACACCGGGTTGTACATAAGAGACGCATCGAGATTAATCGCCCCAATAGCCAGGAATAGCAATATGACAAGACGGACCGATTTGGGGCCAGAAAGGCTTTTTGTATAATCTGCTACTATCGCTAGCCAAGCAGCTAATCCAAACAAGCCAACTGTCGCTATAATTCCGACAAGAGCACTAAAAGGATTTACCGTACCCAGACCGCTCCCAAAAAGGGGAAAACGCAAAAAGAGATACGTTGTTTCCACAATGCTAATCATCCTCGGCATAGCATCTGGGCTGCCCTGGATACTCGAATATCGGCGCGCTACCAAATCAGAAATGTTGTTGATTACGTTCGAAAATTTCGAAGCATAATACGATTCTCCCCCAGCTGCAAATGGAATAACTGCAATCAAAAGCAAAATGACGCCCGTCGCTGCTAGAACAAACCGAGCATCGATTGCATTTCCCAACATCCGTAACCGCGAACGTCTCGCCATTGCAATGGCAAAAAACAGGAGAAGTCCAACAGCGAGGGCGACTCCCGAGAATGCGCCCGAAACGAGCATCAGAATCGCAGCGACAACGCCTGTAAACAATTCTCGATGATTCAAACCTCTCGTTACCGAAAGAAGAACGCAGATTAATGCAGTGAAAAACATCGCATACGCAAAGTGCGAAGGCTCGCGCGTAATCCCCCAAAGTGCGACAAAATCGCCTCGAATGACGCTATGCGAAAAAACAGGGTTAAAGAGCGTTTGAGATATTGTGACAAAAATATTTGACTGTATGACGGTTTTGTCAACGAGTTCGAACAAACTAAAGAGCACATGCAGTGTACTGAACAAGAGGACTGCTTTTGCAATTTCAAGTATTTTGCTTTCGTTAAGAACCGCTTGAGCGACAAGCAAAAGCACGCAGAAGATCGCCACGCGAACGAACACTAGCATGCATCTTGGAGACAGCGCCAAATAGCCGGGGATCGCATATCCGTAGTAGAAGTCATCCCAACTTTGATCCGGCAATATAATTTGAATCGAACCGCTAAAAGCGACGGAGGACAGGAAACCTAAGACAATGACGCCGAATAATATCGCAACGAAGATTATCTGCTTCTTGGAGATCAGCAGCCCCTTAACCAAAAGCGACAAAGCGCTCATAAAGCAAACAGCAAGTACAATATCATCGCAATTAATCTCTTGACCACCAATTTGAAACGCCGTAGCAGTAAAAGCATTTACGCTCAATGAAATTAGCACTGTCAAGCAGGCGAGAAAAAACCTTTCGCTGCTTTTCGCGCGGATGAATACAACCAGTAGAGCAACGATCGTTATTGCTGCTGATGGGGTAATCATTTTTGATCATTTAGCCTTTTGTAGTGACATGGATGCTATTGTCGAGACAAACTTTGACGGGTCAGCCGGAACTGTTACCGCATTTTCAGCCACTTCCGCACATGCTGACCCGTCAATGACAATTGATCCCGTACCACAAGTCGCAGCCTCGGCGACGGTCATCCCAAAAGTCTCTTCGGAACTCGGATTGAACAGGACATCGGCCGCCGTGTAAATAGCCGCTAGTTCTTTGGCGTCATTCGTTCTCGGCAGCGCTATCAAATCCCCAGAAACCTTCCTTATCTGCTTCTTGTCTAGACCCACCACAACGACAGCAAATCTCCTATCATCCAGTTCCCTCGCAAGCCTCACGAAATCATTCAGGCCCTTGCGCTCGCTCCACTTGGAGGCGACACCCAGTACCATGAAACGGTCACCTATGCCGTAACGCTCACGGAAATCGCTCGGAGTGGGCTTAAATACCTCGGTGTCGATGGTGTTATGAACCACCTCTATGGAATACTTCGCAAGAAAGCTCCGCCCCACCAGGTCGGCGAGCCATTGGGAAGGAGTTATCAGCCGCATGCGATTGGCGGGCAACATGGTAAAAAGCTTCTTCTTCCGCTCGAAGCACCAACGGACCGACTCGTCGCCCGCGAACGTCTCGGGATACTCCCTCTTCTGCGGGCACGGCCCGTCGTGTATGCAATGAGACTCCCATTGCATACACTTTACTTTAGTAAAGTGTATGCAATGGCCCGTGAAGGCCCAGCAGTCATGAAGCGTCCAGACGACCTTGCAACGGTGTGCCGCCAGCCACTCGAACAGCATATCGACGTTGACCCAGTAGCCGCAAAGCACGTGCAGATGCACGACATCGGGGTCTATTTCATCGAGCCTCCTGAGGAGCCTACGGGTGATGCCCTTGGAATGGAAGCCTGCTTTCCCGTCAATGCGCGTCTGCAAAACGTCGAAGCAAACCTCCGGAAACGTGGCGATCTTCTGCATGCGATCATCCCGCCCGTGTTCACCACGCGCCCAAAAGACCCAAGACTCGTGCCCCTGCGACAGAAGCTCACGGTGCTTCTTGAAGATGATGGATTCAGCCCAGGCAGTGCTATAGGCGTTTAACTGTACGTATCTCATTCGCCCACGCGCACCTCGTAGACATTCATAAACCCAGAAAGCCCGCTCTCCCAATCCTTCGAGCGTAAACCCTTTGCCTTTATCTTCGACAAATCGAGCACAGAATGCTTGGGTCGCGATGCTGTGATTGCATGCGCATTTGCGCAATACTCTTTTGTGCTCACTGGGCGTACGCATGAAGCGTTGCCATTGGCAAGCTCGAACACTTCCCAAGCGACGTCAGTCCACGAAGCTGGCTCTCCTGAGCAAGTGTAGTTGTAGGTTCCGAAAGGCACTGGAGACGATGGCTCGATGTCGCCGTCTCGGTAGCCGAGGAGCCAGAAGATGGCCCGGGCCATGTCGTCGGCGAACGTGAGCCGACCGATCTGGTCATTCACCACCGTCACCTCGTCAAGTTCGTCATCCGGGTCGGCGCAGCGATCGGAAAGCTTCATCATCGTTCTCACGAAATTACTCCCATCGCCGATGACCCAGCTCGAGCGCAGGATGTAGTACTTAGGACAGGTAGACACAGCGAGATCACCCGCTGCCTTGGAAGCCCCGTAAACGGAAAGCGGGCTGAAGGGTTCGTCCTCGCCGTAGATCTCCTGCGTTCCGTCGAACACGTAGTCGGAGGAGATATGCACGAGAACAATCCCTCGCTCAGCGCAAACCTTGGACAGCAGCGCCGGTCCCGTCGCGTTGGCCCTCCAGGCGGCGACCCTTCCCTCTTGCGTCTCGGCCCTGTCGACCGCCGTATAGGCACCACAGTTGATCACGATACCGTAGACGGACCAGTCGATATCGGTATAGCTATCCGGATTTGAAAAGTCGAACGTATCAATGTCGTGGAAGTCGAACAAATCCGCAAGCCCTCGCTCCTCGGTGAGCTTTCGCACCGCACGTCCGAGCTGCCCGTTGCAGCCAGTGACGAGGATGCGCTTGGGAGCCATAGGCGCAACGTCTTCGAAGAACGGATGATTTCGGTCAGCCTCCGACACCTCGCACTCATCGAGCGGGATGGGCCAGTCTATCGCAAGGTCAGGGTCGGCAAGATTCACGAAAGTGTAGGTCTTCTTCGCTTCAGCTGACCAGTGGGAATCCACGAGATAAATGTAGGTGGTACCATCTTCGAGAGCCTGGTAGGAGTTGCCTACCCCACGCGGCACATAGATGGCTTTGGAAGAATCGAGTATGCAGGTGAACACCTTGCCGTACGTCTTGCTCCCACACCTAAGGTCGACCCATGCACCGAACACGCTTCCGGTCGCGATGGAAATGAACTTGTTCCAAGGTTCCGCATGAATGCCGCGCGTAGTCCCCGCCTTCTCATTGAAGCTCAAGTTGTTCTGGATCCAACGACGATCGGGAATACCGAGCGCTATCATCTTCTCGCGCTGGTAGTTTTCTTTGAACCAACCGCGAGAGTCGCCGTGGACGGGAAGGTCCACCACGACGAGGCCAGGGATGCCGGTCTCTGTCGCCTTGAGCTCTTTGTCGTATTCGATAGTCATGATCTTTGTTCCCGCCTATTGGCCCTGCTTCGCATACTTAGCTTCGGTGGCTTCTTTAGCAGGACGCCACCAGCCTTCGTTATCGCGATACCATTGAACGGTCTTCTCGATACCCTCGGAGAAGTCGGTATATCGAGGTCGCCAACCGAGCTCACGACGCAACTTGGAGCTGTCGATCGCATAGCGTCTGTCATGTCCGGGACGATCCTTGACCCAGTCGAAGGCATCTTCGGGCTCGCCCATGGCGCGCAGGATATCCTGCAGCACCGTGATGTTGTTTCGCTCTCCATCGGCACCTATGAGGTAGGTCTCGCCGATACGTCCTTTCGCTAGGATCGTCCAGACAGCGCTGGAGTGGTCTTCGGTATGTATCCAATCGCGTACATTGAGTCCATCCCCGTAGAGCTTGGGGCGGATACCGCAGAGGATGTTGGTTATCTGCCTCGGGATGAACTTCTCCACGTGCTGGTAGGGCCCGTAGTTGTTCGAGCAGTTGGATATGGTGGCGCGTACGCCGTAGGTTCGCACCCAAGCTCGGACCAGCATGTCGGAGGCAGCCTTGGTGGATGAGTAAGGGCTGCTCGGCTTGTAAGGCGTCTCTTCTGTGAAGCGAGTCGGGTCATCAAGAGCCAGATCGCCATAGACCTCATCGGTCGAGACATGATGAAAGCGGATGTCGTGCTTCCTGCATGCCTCTAACAAGTGATAGGTGCCCTCCACGTTCGTGCGAAGAAAGGGTTCAGGATCAGCGATGGAGTTGTCGTTGTGAGATTCAGCAGCAAAATGCACGATGGCATCATGGTCGGGCACGATGCGCTCCAGAAGCTCTGCATCGCATATGTCGCCCACAACGAGCTCTACGCGATCAGAAGGAAGCCCCGCTATGTTCTCGGGGTTGCCCGCATAGGTGAGCTTGTCGAGCACGGTCACGCGCACCTCCGGGTATTCCCGCACGACGTGGCGCACGAAGTTCGACCCGATGAAGCCGCAGCCGCCGGTGACGACGATGCTCTTCGGAGCGAAGTCCGCCATGCTAAGCCCCCTCTCTGACAAGCTCGCCTGAAGCGACCTTCTTCAGGTGCGCCCCGTAGACGGACTTGCCGTAGCGCTCGGCGGCCCCTAGAAGCTCGTCGGTCCCAATCCAGCCATTTTCCCAAGCGATCTCCTCAGGCACGCACACGGGCAAGTCCTGGCTGCGCTCGACGCTGCGCACGAACTCGGAAGCTTCGTAGAGGGATTCCATCGTGCCGGTGTCGAGCCACGCGAAGCCGCGCCCCAAGGTGACGACCGAAAGAGAACCGTCCTCCAGATACATCTGGTTCAGGGTGGTGATCTCGAGCTCTCCTCGCGCAGACGGCCTCACCCGCTTCGCCAGCTCGCACACGCGGTTGTCGTAGAAGTAGAGGCCGGTGACGGCATACGAGCTCTTGGGGCGCTCGGGCTTCTCTTCGATGGAAACCACACGTCCTCCCTTATCGAACTCCACCACACCGAAGCGCTCAGGATCATCGACATGATAGCCGAACACGGTAGCACCGCTTTCGCGCTCGGCGCGCGCTACCGCATCGCGCAGGCGCTTGCGAAGACCGTTTCCGTAGAAGATGTTGTCTCCGAGAACGAGGGCGCAGGACTCACCTGCTATCCATTCTTCCCCGATGACGAATGCCTGAGCGAGACCATCCGGCGAGGGCTGCTCGGCATAGGAGAGTTCCACCCCAAACTGTGAACCGTCACCTAAAAGTCGCGCGAAGTTAGGAAGATCGGTCGGAGTAGATATGATGAGGATATCCCTGACGCCAGCCATCATGAGCACCGACAGCGGGTAGTAGACCATCGGCTTGTCGTAGACGGGCAAGAGTTGCTTGCTCGTCACCGACGTGAGCGGGTAAAGACGCGTTCCGCTTCCTCCTGCAAGGATTATCCCCTTCACTTCGATCCCTTCCTTGCCTGCATTCTCCCGATGCGATTGCCGAGCAGTCTCGCCGCGCAGTCCGCGCCGAACGCCAGCAGCTCGGACAGGTCCCCCTCTTTCAGCAGCGTGGACGCAACGCACCTTGCGAGCCTGCCACCCTCCCCCACCTCGGAGGGGCAGGAGAGCAACTCAGCGTTACGCTCCAGAAAACGCCCTATGGCGCGATTTCGCTCGTACTGCTGCCGCAGCGTCAGGTTGTGCGAGTGGTAGACCTCCGCATCGGCGGCGTAGGCAACCTTCCAACCAGCGTTCAGTGTCTTGGCCGCCATGAGCATGTCCTCGCTCATGTCCGTCCGCCCGAAGCCCCCGAGCTCCAGATAGGCGCGGCGGCGATACGCCGCGCACACGTCCGAGGCGAAGTAGGCTTTCACGCCAAGGTTGGTTACGTCGGAAACGTCGCGGACGTTCGACTTGGGCGGATAGTTGAAGCCGCGTACCAGCTGCTCGAAACGACGCGCGTCTGCCTTCGGCAGCTGCCTGCCGGAAGAGATAGCCACGGACGGGTCGGCGAGGATGGGCGCGACAAGCCTCTCCACGAGCCTCTCGCTAACCGGGAAGGCGTCCTGAGTCATGAAACAGACGATGTCGCCCGCAGAGTTCTTGAGTGCGCGATCCCTGGTGAGGCCATGATCGAACTCCTTCCGATCGATCAGTTCAACCCTCACCTGCGAATACGAGGAGGCGATCTCAACGGTGCTGTCATCGGAGGACGAATCAACCACGATGATCTCCTCTGGCACGAGGCTTTGCCCGAGCAGCGCTTCGATGAGCGCACCTATCTCCCGCCCGGCGTTGAGTGTCGGGATGACGAGGCTGATAGAGGCGCTCATCTCCCCGTCCTGTCCCTGCCGAACATCGCCCCGAACGTCGCAAAGAAGCAGCGGGCGTCCGCTTCCAGACCCGCACATTTCACGTATTCCAGCTCGATGCGCTGGCGCTCCCCGCTCTCGAAGGTGGCGTCGTTGCGGGCACCCGTCTGCCACGCCCCCGTGATCCCTTGGGGGACGCTCAGAAGGTCCACAGCGCGAGCGCCGTAATGACGGAGTTCGTCGTAAGTGATCGCGCGTGGCCCTATCACGCTGATCTGGCCGAGGAACACGTTGAGGAAATTCGGTAGCTCGTCGAGGGAAAACCTCCGGATAACGCTGCCCAAGCGCGTTATCCTGGGGTCGTCATCGACCTTCCTCTCCGTCTTCCACTGTCTCATCTGCTCCGCAGAGAGATACTTTTCCACATCATCTGAGTCCGCGACCATCGAACGGAACTTCCACACCTTAAAAGGCCTGCCGTATTTCCCAGCGCGGATCTGGGAGTAGATGGGCGACCCTTTCGTGTCAGCGACGATCATCACGGAAAGAACCAGGCAGGGAACCAGACCGATCGCTATCACGCAAGCACTGAAAGCGACGTCGAACAGACGCTTTACGAAGCGATAGACAAGCGGCCTTCCGTCGTGCTCCCTGCAGAGCGCGGCAAACTCGTCGGTGCCGGGTTCCGGCAAGGCAGCCGCCTGCACCGCACGCCCGTCCGCAGCAGCAGCCGCAGGGTCGGCACCAGCATCCACGCCACCGGCCCCCGCGCCCGTGTGCGGCGCGTCCCATGGGCCTTCTTCTATTGTCGCTTCCCTTGTTTCCACTCGCGTCAGATCTCGCGGGGGCGCTCCCCCCGCAGCTTCTCCTTCTTCACCAGGTTCAGGCCCACCTTGGCCGTCACCCTCCTGCCGCAGATGGAGAACTCCACCTCGGCGGTGCGCTTCCTGTGGTTCACCTTCCGGACCAGCGCCTCCTTGCCCACGAGGGGGCCCGCCGTCACCACGACGCGACCGCCCTCCACGAATCCCTCGCTCATCTCCACCGTACGGCTGCCCCGTTGCGTGAACGCGCATATCCAGGCCACTTCCTGGTCGGAGAACGGCACGAACGCGCCGCCCTGCCCCACGAGCCGCGCGAACCGCGGCGAGCGGCGCAGCGCCGATGCCACCGCGTCCAAGTCGTCGGGACAGGCGACGGCGATCACGTATCCGGGCAGAAGCGGCTCCAGCCCCCGGACCAGTTCGCCGCGCACCTTGGAGAGCGTGCGGCGTTTGGGACTGAAAAGCTCGTCGAACGCGTCCGCGAGGCCCTCTGCCTCGGCGGCACGCAGCACGAGCGCGCACGCGGCGTCCTCGCGGCCCGCCTCCACCTGCACGGCGTACCATTTCGGCAGGGGCCCCGCGCCGCATCCGGCGCGCCCGGAACCGGGGCCACCTTTCTCTTTGTCGTCGGACATGCCGCTTCCTCCTCCAGACTCGTACGCAACGCCACCGCGCCGCGCGAGGGCAAGGCTTCGCCCCCGCCCCGCAGGACGTTTCGATGAAGCGAGGTATTCGCTCCCCGCCGCTTGTACGACTCCCGAACGCGGGCTCGCTTTACGCGGCAGGGTATGGGCTGCAGTCTCCTGCGGCCGGGGCGCCGCATGGGCGCGCCGGCCGCAAGGGGCCGCGTCGGAAACGCGCGGGACGCGGAGCGGCGCCGGCCGGATGCCGCGCGGCAACGCCACTCGCAGGCGCAGGCCCTGGCCGGAACGCCCTGCCGTCAGCCGGCCGCTCGCAAGCACCGAACCAGCCAAAGCCTCCTCCCGGCCCAGCCGAAGCTCACTCCCTCACTGGCACCGCGAGCGCGGCGCGCAGGAGGAACTGCGGCTCGGCGTCCCCAAGGGCCACCCACGCCATCGACTTGTGGCGGTCGATCCTGCGCACGCGGCCCTCGCTGCCCTTGAGGGGGCCGCGCTCCACGGAAAGCCCGCCCGCGCGGATGGCGCCCTCGCTCGCCCGCAGCACGTGCCGCCCGTCGAGCGCGCCCTGGAGCCACTCCTGCACCCCGGCCTCCACCGGGGAGAGGTCGCGCCCGCGCCTGCCCGCCATGGGGACAGCAAACGACAGCCGCGACAGGGCCCGGGAGAGCGCCGGCGCATCCGGGGAGGCCAGCACCGCGTAGCCGGGAAACATCGCCCGCTCGAGCACGAGCCACTCCCCACGCCGCTTCGCAAGCATCTCCCACATGGGGCAGAAAGCGTCCGCGAGCGTGCCGGGCGCAAGCAGCGCGCGCAGGTCCGCGGCGAGCGCCGCCTCGCGCCCCTCGCCGGCGCGGGCGAGGTACCAGCGGACCGCCCCGTCGCAGACCGCCGGACGGCGCGCCACGAGGCCGCCAAGCGCCTCCGCCGATCCCGGCTTGAATGCGACTGCGGCCATGCCGGAGCCCGCCTCCCTCCGCTTCCGCACAGGAAAGACGCCACCGGGGCGCGGGCAAAAAGTAGACTTTTTGGGGCAGTTGTCAGAGAATGGTTATCGTTCGGAAACAAGCAGGTCGGGCGCCGCCGGCTGCGTGGGGAAGCGCCGCATTGCGGGCGCGTCGAAAAGTCTACTTTCTGACGCGCCAAAACGGCCAAACGACGCATTTAATGGCATAAATAACGCCCCCCCCCCCCCGGATTTTTGCCGTTCGCCGCCAGATATCAGCCACCCGTCGGGCATACCCGCGGTCGCGTCGCGCGCTCGGCCACTTGCGTCACCACGCCGCCTCAGTTGCCGAAGGCATTCATGGGCAGCGGCGCGAACCGAAACAGCAAGAACGGCGATATGCAGGGCGGAACGAGAAAACGCCGCAAAACTACGGCATGCGCCAAGCCTTCACGGGACGGCGAGGATTGAAATAGCCCTTGATGCAGTTTGGATTCCGAACGCAAATTTGCACATGGGTCTTCTTGCGGAAGCCGGATCCTTCGTAAACGGGAGCGCCTTCGGAAAACAGGCCCCGAACGGAATCGAAGGGGGCAAGCGTGGCTTCGCCGTTCGCGCGTTCCGCCTCTATGTGCGCATGCAAATGCTCGATCACCGCGCAGTCCAGCTTCCTCAAGAGGCGATCCTGCGTCGCACCCTCGTTTTTCGGCAACTCCAAACCCAGAAGGTCGAAGTCCTCTTTCATGAGTCGATATTCGTTTTCCACAAGATCGATGTAATGGCTGTCTGTAAGATTGAGACAGCATCCCAGATCTATGACTGCACCGATGACTGCAGGGCGGTCTATTGCTCCTCGTTTCGCCTGTTCGCGAGCCCAACTCAGACCCCGATCGTAGTTCTGCTCCCAAAAATAAATGCCAGAGCCGAGCCAATCGTAAGAATTCGCGCTCGGTCTGAGCGCCTCGCCGTTGCAGACAACCTTCTCGAACGTGGTCTGATCGCACCCATGAAACCCCAGCACAATGTTTGGAAGCTTGGAGTACATGGCTCAGCGGTAATGCTTGGTCAAGTTGCCATTTCCATCGATGATCTTCGCGGCCCGCAGCCGATCACGTGCCTCGTTGACAGCCTGGGCGCGTCCGGACCCCGCAACCTTGGCGCGGAACTCCTTCAAACTGGCACGCTGCTGCCTTTTGTATTCTTCGAGGGTCATGGCCGCCTCCCATTCCGGTAACGCGCACGATGGCTACTTTTATACCACGATCTACCGCACCTAGCAAACGGCTCCCCATCGCAACGAGGAAAATCCCGGCTTCGACGGCTGGCAGGGCGCGGTGCCAGCATTGGGCGCCCCCGTCCAACCGCGCCTATGCCATCTCGAGCTTGAGTTCCCGCAGGGAAAGGGCGTTCCCTTCGCCTTCGATCACGTTGTACGACAGGGCGCACGCGCACCCCAGGCGCTTCACGCCGTCCACGTGGCGGGGGTGGAAGGCCACCAGCGCGCCGTCGTCCTCGTCCACCCACGCCGCGCCGCGTCCGCGCAGGTACTCCCGCACCGGCTCCGCGTCGCCGTCGAACGCCTTGGCCACGTGGTAGAGGCAGTCGCCGGCCAGCTCGTACACCGCGGGGTCGAGCGCGGCGCGGCGGTTCGCCATGAGCAGCTGGTCGCGGTTCTTGTTGTCCAGCGAGCAGTAGTGCAGCCCCAGGCGCAGCCCCTCGTCGAGCGCGTATTCCATCAGCTCCAGGCACGCCAGCTCGCTGCCGGCAATGGGCAGCGACCCCGCGTACCCGTAGTCGTACAGCACGTCGAACGGGGGGTTCTTCACCTTGAAGCCCCGCTTCTCGAAGGCTTCCCAATTGTGCAGGGGAAAGCAGAACTCCAGCAGGTTGATGCCGCGCACGCCGCGTTCGTCCAGTTCGCAAAGGAGCCGGCGCATGCGCTCCTGCGTGCCCGGAATCACCGGCATCTCCACCATGACGTCGGCGATGTGCCCACGCGCCATGTCTATCTTGTCGAGCACCTCGCGGATGGCCGCCTCGCCGTCCTCCACCTTCACGCTGAAGCGGATCTCGTCCAGCCCGCGTTCGGCCAGGTCGGCGCACGTGCGCTCGTCAAGCCCGAAGCCCGACGTGTAAAGACGCGCATGCGCCTGCGGGGCGCGTTTTTTCACGTAGGCGAAGAAGTCCAGCATGGCCTCGCGACGCAGGAGCGGCTCGCCGCCGGTCAGGCCCACGTGCGTCACTTCGTCCACGCTGGCGGCGAACTCGTCGAAGGCGCGCCGCCAGTCCACGTCGTGTTCCAGGAAGTACGCGTAGTCCTCCTGATTGGGGTTGAAGCAGAAGTAGCAGTTGCGCGGGCATGCAAGCGAGATGAAGAACGTCTTGCTCCCCTGCCCGCCCACGCAGGCCTCGCAGGCGCTCGACACGAAGCCGCACGAAATGCTCGCCTCGCCGTTCATGAAGCGCGCGCCGCGCCGGCGCAGGCGCTCGCGGGCCGCGCGCTCGGCCGTGCGTGCGGCGTCGCGCGGGGCGAAGCCGATGCCGCCTTCGGCCAGCTGCGCCACGAACTCGTCTTCGATGGCGCGGTATTCGCGCAGCCATGCCGCGAGCGTGGGACGCGAGGCAATGTTTCCGGCAACGGGATCGGTCATCGAAACCGCCTTTCAGCAAGGGTGTCCAACGGGGCCGCCGGAGTGCGGGACCGGCGGGGGCGCGGGGCGCCGGGACGTAGCGCGGCACCGGCGACGACGCACCGGCACGCGAGCGCCGGGACGCAGCGCGGCACCCGGAAGCGCGCGGGCGCAAAGCCGGGCGGCAGGCCCACGCGGACATGATACCCGTTTTACGGCGGCGCGCAGCCGGCAGGGGCGCAACATGCACAAAGACCAGAACGCGGCGACGCGGGCGGGGCGGACGCGGCGCGCGGCGCCTGTCCGGGCGGGCGGGACGGGCGAAGCGGGCGGCGCCTGCCCGGGCGGGGCTTGCCCGGGCGCGCGGGGCGGCGGCAAGCGGCTGGCGGCGGGCGGCTGTTCCAACGGCCGCAAGCGGGCGCGGACGGGCGAAGCGGGCGCCTCGCCCGGACAGGCAGCGCGAACGCCCCGCCAGAGCGGCCCTCGCCCGCGCGTGCGCCGTGCTAGAATGGCGGGAGCCCGCAACACGCCCCAAGCGAAAGGACGGCACGTGAAGACGTTGGGACTGCGCGACATCATAGGCCCCATCATGGTGGGACCCTCCAGCTCTCACACGGCGGGCGCGCTCGCCATCGCGCGCATGGCGCGGCGCCTTTGCGGCGGGCGGCCGCAGGGCGCGACGTTCACGCTATACGGCTCGTTCGCCCACACCGGGCAGGGGCACGGCACCGACAAGGCACTGGTGGCCGGCATGCTGGGGCTTGCCGCCGACGACCTGCGCATCCGCGACTCGTTCTCACTCGCACGCGAGGCGGGGCTGGAAGTGGAGTTCGTGCGGGTCGTCGAAGGCGGCGCGGCGGGCACGTCCAGCGGTGCGCGAGGCACGTCCGGCAACACGCGGAGCGCGTCCGGCGGCGCACCGGGCACATCCGGCGGCGTGGAGCACCCCAACACCGTGGACATCCTCATCCGCGAGGAAGGCGGCAGCACGCTTGCCGTGCGCGGCGTGAGCGTGGGCGGCGGCGCGGCCGTCGTCACGCGCATCGACGGCATAGACGTGGACATCACCGGCCAGCACACCAGCGTGGTCGTGCGCCAGCACGACGAGCGGGGCGTGCTGGCGCACATTGCCACCTGCTTGGCCGACTGCGGCGTGAACATAGCCACCACCCGCATGTACCGCACGCGCAAGGGCGCGGTGGCCTACACGGTCATGGAAACCGACGACGCGGTTCCGGAAGAGGCGCGCGCGGCCATCGAGCGCCACCCCGCCGTGCGCGACGTGCGCATCGTGCCCGCCGAACGCGCAGGCGACGCTCCCGCGGGCGCCCTCGGCGCGCCCGCGGCGGTTCCCACTGCACCCGACGGACCCACAGGCAACGCACCTGCAGGCGCCGCCGCTCCCATAGCCGTCCCCACCGCGCCCGCGGGCGGCGTCGTTCCCGCCGCACCTGCGGGCGCCGTCGCTCCCACTGTGCCCACGGACACCCCCGGCACGCCCGCCGCGCCCGCAAGCACCTCCGCCGGCACCGACACGCCCGCGGCCGGCGACGCCGATGCGCTTTTCGCAGCCTGCGACTTCGCGTCGGGCGCCGAGTTGCTTTCCCGCTGCGCCTCCCAAGGCCGCACCATCGCGCAGGCATTCCGCGCTCGCGAGGAAGCGCTATGCGCGCTCGACGGCCGGCAGGCGGGCATCGACGCCTATCTTGCACGAACGCTCGAGGTCATGCGCGCATCCGCAACCGAGCCCATCGCCCGCCCCACCCCCTCCACCGGCGGCCTCATCGGGGGTGAGGCGCGCCGCCTGGCCGCATCGCTCCAAGGCGACGCGGGCAGCCGGAAGGCACCGAACGTGCAGGGCGCACAAGACATGCAGCAGGAAGGCGACAGGCAGACGGCGCCGAGCGCGCAAGACTCGCCGGGCGCGCCGGCTACGCCGAACGTCGCAATCGAGCCCGGTGCGCGGCCCGCGCCCGACGGCGCCGTGCACGCCGACGCAACCGCCAGCGGCGCGCTGCCGCTTCTGGACCCGCTGGCGGCAACGGCGGCCGCCTACGCGCTCGCCGTGCTGGAAACCAACGCCTCCATGGGCCGCATCGTGGCGGCGCCCACCGCCGGGTCGGCCGGCGTGGTGCCGGGCGTGCTGCTGGCGCTGGGGCGCCATCGCGGCATCCCGGACGAGAGGCTGCGCGAGGGCCTGCTGACCGCGGCGGCGGTGGGCTACCTGATAGCGCGCAACGCCAGCGTCTCGGGCGCCGAAGGGGGATGCCAGGCCGAGATAGGCTCGGCGGCCGCCATGGCCGCCGCGGCCGCGGTAGAGCTGGCGGGCGGCACGCCGGAACAGGCGCTGGCCGCGGCGTCGAACGCACTCGCAAGCCTCATGGGGCTGGTGTGCGACCCCGTGGGCGGACTGGTGGAAGTGCCCTGCCAGAAGCGCAACGCCACCGCCGCCACGACGGCGCTCGTCTGCGCGCAGATCGCCCTTTCCGGCACGCAAAACCTCGTCGGGTTCGACGAAACCGTGGCCGCCATGGACGCCGTGGGGCGGGCGCTGCCTTTCGAGCTGCGCGAAAGCGCCCTCGGCGGCATGGCCGCCACGCCCGCCGCCTGCGCCTGGTGCATCCAGAAGCGACGAGAGGCCTAGAGAGGCCCGGCCAGTCCACTTTTGGCTGGGATCCCGGCTCCGATCATGAGTCGAGAAGCGGCTTGCCCACGCGCATCCGGCAAGGGCGCACGCCGGGCGCCCCGTTTCCGGCGTCCGGCGCCGCAGCTTCCTTGCCGCCGGCTCCCTCCCTGCCCTTGCGGCAGGGGTTGTAGCACGCCTCGCCGCACACGCGGCATGTCACGGGCGCGGGAAGGACCGCGGCGGTCAGGTCGGCACCGCAGCGGGAACAGGGGTTTCCTTCGTGGAAATGCTCGAGATCAACCACGTTGAACGCACCGCATTCCGGACAGGCCACCGCACGCTTGCGGGGAGGCCGGCACCCGCCGCACAAAGGATTGCAAGACCAGCACATGGAGCTTCCCTCCCATCGAAAGACGGCGCGCACGGCGCACCGAGCGCCCCGCGCTTGGCAAGCGCCGTGAGACGCCGCGGGGAGCGCGCGGTGCGCCCCGCGCCCCCGAAGCCATCCGGATCGTCCCCTCCCGAAGGGCGCCGCGGGGAATGCGCAGCGCGCCATCCACACCGGCGGCGTCCCGCAAACGCACCCGGCGTCCCCGCGCGTCACCGCCCCGCCACGCGCCGGCGTTGCAGCTCGCCGTGGCGGCGGGACAGCTCGTCGGCGAACAGGATGCAGTAGCGCAGGCCCTTCAAGGTCACGTACAGACTGGCCACCCGGTGTGCGCCACCGTGGTCGAACGTGTCGAACGTCAGGTACTCCCGCTCGATCAGCGGCTCGTACAGCGGGTTTCCCTGCAGGTCTTCCAGCAGCAGGCAGGTGGACTCCCTGCCCAGTTCGTCCTGCTTGAGGGCAATGCCGTACAGCACGTCTTCCTGATGCGGCGACAGGCGCCCGAAAGAGCGCACTTCGGCCACGATTTCCTCCTCGGTTGCCATGCGCAACCCACCTTCCTTCCCCGCGCCACCCGACGGCTCCGCACCCCGGCGGCAGCGCATCCCGGAGGGCACGCCGCGCGCCGCCGCACTCATGCAGCTGCCGAAACGAGCGCGCGCATGCGCAACGGCCCACGCGGCGGCGCCGGCAGCCGCATGCCCGCGCGACGACACCCACCGCCCGACAGCCGCATGCCCACGCCGGCGGTACCCACCACCCGGCGGCCTGCATGCCCACGCCGGCAGCCCGCCCGGCCGCGACGCGCGGCGCCCTTCGCCGCGGCCGGGCCGGAACCGTCCGCGCGGCTCCGGCCCGACACGCCTTCCACCTGGTTATTTGCCCACTTCGTTGCCCGTTGCCTTGGTGGAAGTGTAGCCACCCCACGCGCGGGCGATGAACTTGTCCTTCACGAAGAAGATCTGCGCCTTCATGAGGTCAGCCTTGCTAACGCCCACCTCGGCAAGCGCCTCGTCCTGGCTT
>CAJFUR010000118.1 GCA_904420215.1 uncultured Eggerthellaceae bacterium | reverse complement strand
GCTCTCGATAAGGCCGCGCGCGGCGCTTGGCGTGATGACGTCGTAGGAGACGCGTTCTACCGACAGCTCCGGCCGTGTGAACAGGGCGCGCTCGCCCCAGACCTCCACTTGTATTCCATATGCCATAGGACACCTCCTTTCCTTTCGTCCGCAGCCGTTCGCAGGCTCGCGGTCGCCTGCAGCCTTCGCATGTGAAAACGATTCGATTGTCAAGGTGCCTGCGTCTAACGCTACGCGCAAACGTCATCCAATACAAGGCCCTTTCGGCCAAGCCTCAGTAGAACAGTCCCCTCCCGCCCGCGCCCGAAACGTCCAAACCGGTTTCTTCGCGGTACAACCCGCCGTCGATCAGAACGAACGCGTCGCCTCCGAGCGGCTCGATGGCATGCGCAGACGCGAGGGCTTTCAAATCGGCATCGTACAGGCCCACCGAAAAACGGGCCAGACGCCGCATTGCGCCGCGCGCCGCACGCCCTTCCCCGACCGCCGCCAAATCGTCCGCAATCAGCTGGTCGGCGACGACGACGGGCCGCGACCCCTCCTCGATCATGCGGAAACGCTCGGCCACGTCCTTGAAGGGAATGAGGGGGATGGGCGCGCCGCCGAATTCCCCAAGCCTCTCCACCCGAAGATTCTCCAAACTGCCGAGAACGCCCTCCGCATCGAGCCAATCCTTCCGCACATCGTGAAGCTGTCCGAAATAGGCGGCCACCATGGCAGGCGACCCGATGTCGCACGGATCGACCCCCTCGTCGGCAAGCACGCCCGCATCGCGCAGGACGGACTTCGCCAAGGCCGCCTTCTGCTTCACGTCGGCAGGCAGGGAATACGGCTCGACCGGCTCGAACACATGAAGCACGCTTTCCCGCAAGGGGCGCCGCCCTTCCCGGTTGCAGCGCCCTGCGCACTGCACCACGCTGTCAATGCCCGCAAGCGCCCGGTACACGACCGGGAAATCGACATCGACGCCCGCCTCGACGAGGCTGGTTGCAACCACGCGGCACGCCTTGCCGCCTTCGAGCCGCCGGCGAACCTCCTTTAGCACGCGCTCGCGATGCACGGGATGCATGAGCGTCGAAAGGTGAAATGTCCCTTCGGGAACCTCGGCAGCCACCATGTCGTACAGCCGGCGCGCCTGCCTGCGGCTGTTCACCACGCACAGAACCTGCCCGCATGCCGACAGGCGCGACGCCAGTTCCGCGTCTTCCAGCGCCCCCTCGAACCGGTACGTCACCCGCCGCAGCCGCTCGTGCAGCCCTTGCGGATCGGGGGCGACCTCGCGTACCGGGCAACCCCAACGCTCGAACAGCCCGTTGAGCGACGGCTGCGTGGCCGTGCAGAGCACCACCGTGCAGCCGTAGCGCAGCACGAGCTCCGCCAATGCCCGCACGCACGCGAGAAGCTGCTTGGTCGGCAGCATCTGGGCCTCGTCGAGCACGATCACGCTTCCGGCCATGTTGTGCAGCTTGCGGCAGCGCGAGGACCTGTTTGCAAACAGCGATTCGAACAGCTGCACGTTCGTCGTCACCACCACGGGAGCGTCCCAGTTTTCGGACGCAAGGCGCAAGGCATCGCCCTCCTCGCCCGCATCGTCGAAATCGAAGTTCGCGTGATGCTCGAGCACGTTGCGCGCGCCAAGCACCTCCCGGAACACCGCGGCGTTCTGCTCGATGATAGAAGTGTAGGGCACTGCGTAGATCACGCGCCGCATTCCGTGGCTTCCGGCAAGCGCGTGGCGCAGGGCGAAGCGCATCGACGCATACGTCTTGCCGCCGCCCGTCGGCACCGTGAGCGAGAAAACGCCCGGCTCCCGTTCGGCAGCGCGGGCGCATGCGTCCAACAACGAGCAACGTATTTCATTGAGTTCGGTTTCGGGAGGATAGAACGAGGCCAACTTGTCTTCGAGCCGATCGCGCAGCACATCGAGCCCCTCGGTTGAAAGCGGCTCGCGCGCGCCTCCCCGCATAAAGCGCTCCGTGCAGAGAAAATCGGCATCGACCAGGCAAGAAAACACCATTCGTGTCAAAAACGCGCACGCGAAGCCATCGCGCGAATCAGGAGGGGTGCGGAATTCGACGCGTCCCGCCGCCGGGATTTCCACCTCTTTGGCGAACGCATGGTAATCGGGCAGCGCCCCACCGCGCGCACGCTTCATGCGACCCGCCAACGTCGGATCGTTTTCCGCATCGACCGGCGAGCCCCCATTGGGAAGCCCTCCATGGTGCCCCGACACGCAATAAGCGAGCGGCGCTGCGCCCAAATGCGCGAACAGCTCGTATGCCCCCGCCGTGGAATGATCCACCGGGCGCCCGCCGCACAAGATGCGATTCTGGAACTCGGCCGAGTACTTTCCGACGTCGTGGGCCATTCCCGCCGCATACGCCCAGCTTTCGGCCCCGAACGGTCGGGCGAACTCCGCGGCCATTTCCGCAACTTCCCGCACGTGGTCGGAAACCGCTTCCAAACGCCCGTCTTCCGCCTTGTGGGAGACGCAGGCGTGCATTCCGCCGTCCATTTCCTCCCCTCCCCCTCAAACAACGACTTCAAGGATCGAGAAAACGATACCACTTCCAAAACAAGGATGCAATATAATAATTTTCAGTTTAATGGTAATGAGATCATATCCACGCCGCCGCGGCGCGTTCGCGGCTGCGGCCGATTGCGAACAGGGCGACGGCGCACACGACGTCCGCGACGAAGAAAAGCGACAGGACACACGCGGCAACGCACGCGCCCGCCGACAGCAGGCCCGCGCGCCACGCGCCGATGGCGTAGGCGAACGCCCATGCCGAGCAACACGCCATGATGCACCACCCGAACGCCGTCAAGGGCAGGGCCATGGTGAGAAGCGGGAACATCATCGCGCCGATGGGATGGAGGGAGAACAGGGCGGCGGCCAGCACCGCAAGGCCGCCTATCAGGTGGAACGGCACCAGCCCCAGCTTCAAAAGCAGCAGCGCGCGCCGGCAGAACGCAAGCCACCCGCCGCGCTTGCGCGACGACGTGACCACGGCCTGCACCACGTTGCCGACGCCGAGGGCGAAGCCGCCGCCGAACAGGACGGCGAACAGGACGGCCGTGACGGCGCCCGCGGCGTCGGAGGGAACCGCCATGGCGGCGATGCACGTCCCGCTCGTCGCAAGCACCGTGAGGACGGGGACGATCCACCGGGCGCCATGGGACGGGGTCGCCCCCGCCTCGCGGCAAGCGGCCCCTTGGGGCGAAACGCCGTTCATGCCAGCCTCCTTCCGCACGCCTGGCAACGCTTTCCGCACAGCGCCGGGAAGCGCCTCCCGCGTCTTGCGCGTCTTGCGCGTCTTGCGCGTCTTGCGCGTCTCCCGGTCTTGCGCGTCTTTCGGCGCGCATGCCGCGCGCGGCCCTTGGCGGGCGCTGCGCATTCGGGAGCACCCGTCCATTCTAGCAGCAAACCGGCGTGCCGCCCTCCACGCCCTCCGGGGTTTCGGGCACTATCTCCTCCACGAACCAGCGCGGGCCCTCGTGAAAGAGGAACGTGCGCGCCTGGCCCACCAGCACGTCGTAGCGCACGCCCTCGCCGCCCACCTTGAGCGACGCGCAGCGGCGCCGGCCCAGCACGGCGCGTACCGCGAACCGCCGGCCGTCGTGCCAGACCACGACCCGCGGCAAAACGCTCCCGTCGGGCAGGTGCGCCGCCTCCACCTCCACGTAGCGCTTGCGCCTGCCTGCTATGCCCTGCACCATGGAAAGCCTCCTTCCTCCCCGGCGCCCGCGCCGTGCGCGGCACGAAACCCCGCAGGTTTGCGCGCCCATCGCCCAGACGGCCGGGTTCGACCCGACGCGGCTCGCGGGCATCTCGGTCCCACAGGTCGTGCGCCGCGCGCCGGGGCAGCCGCCGACCCGTCCCCCGCAGCGTCGGCCCAACCCGCAGGCCGCACGGCGCGCGAAGCCGGAAGAGCCTAGAAGTACCCAACCGGATGCACCACGTTGTCGCGTTTGACATCGAGGCCGCGCAGGCTTTCGTCGGCCAACTCCACGCCGCGCTGTATGCACGTGTTGCCGAAGCGGCGGCGCAAGCCGTCTATGGCCGCGTCCAGGCGCTCCGCCGCATGCCGCCGGGCGTCGAGCGGCAGCTCCAGCTGCTCGGGCGCATCCATGGGCCGAAGGCCCGCGACGCGCACGTGCAAGCCGCGCACGGGATGGTCCCCGTCGAGCGGCCCGCACCCCGCGAGCAGCTCCCAAGCCGCCCGCGCGATCCGGCCCGTCTCGTTCGTCGCACGCGGCAGCGTGGCCTGCCGCGTGCGGCTGGCCAGGTCGCGCGCGTCGCGCACGCCCACCGACACGACCGTCGCGCGGAACCGCGCCTCGCGCAGCCGCTGCGCCACCGATTCGGCCAGCAGGTACACGAGCGCCTTCGCGTCGATGGGGTCCGCGATGTCGTGCGGCGCAGTCAATCCGTTGCCGAAGCTCTTGGCCAAACGCCCCGCGCCGCCGCCCGTCCGGCCGGACGGGCAGACGGGCGTCGCGTCCTCGCCGCGGGCGAAGGCGCGCAGCACCAGGCCAACCTTCCCCAGGCGGCGGCGCATGAGCTCCGGCGAGGCCCGCGCCACGTCGCCTATGGTGTCCACGCCCGACGAGTGCAGCTTGCGCGCCGTGGCCGGCCCCACGTACAGAAGGTCGCCCGCCGGGGCGGGCCACACCACGTCCCGGTAGTTTTCCGGCGTGACGGGCAAGACGGCATCGGGGCCGCAGGCGTCGCTGCCGTATTTCGCGAACACCTTGTTCCACGACACGCCGATGGACACCGTGCAGCCCAGCTCCGCCTTGATGCGGCCGCTGATCTCGGCCGCCGTGCGCAACGCGTCCCCGCCCAGAAGCGGCAGCGACCCCGTGAGGTCGAGCCAGCACTCGTCGAGGCCGAACGGCTCCACCAGGTCGGTGTAGTC
>CAJFUR010000117.1 GCA_904420215.1 uncultured Eggerthellaceae bacterium | reverse complement strand
GCTGCGTTCGCTCGCCGAGCATTATACGCCAGCGCCCCCGCGCGGCGGCCAAACACACAACCCGCCTAGAATTCCGCCCTCCGCGCGGGCGCGGACAACCGCTTCCACACCCCGCCGACATGGCCATTCCCTGCGACCCGGACGGCTGCAACCTCGCCACGGACGAGAACGTGCAGTATCCGGAGAGCAGTTCAGCACCGTCAGCAAGGTGGCGCTCGAACGACATGGGGCGCACAACCCCTGGTTCATCTTCCAATGCGAGGCGCCCGCGCTTGAGGCCAAAGCCGCCTTCGAGTCCGGCTTCGTCCCCGACGAGCCGAAGCGGGCTTGGCGGGGCGGGCGCGGACGTGCCCGCCCCGGACGGCGTGCCCGCACGGACAGAGATCAGCCTTCCAGCAGCACATCCAGCACGCGCCGGTCACGTTGACACCACAGCGACGTAAAACGTGCGAGTTCGGCATAGAAGACATCGGCGCCATAGTGAACCGCTATGGCCTCGGCCAAGGAATCTATCCAACGCAGCAGATGCTCGTCCAGAAATTCCCGGGCCTGCAGCAGGCGCTCGCGCAGGGCTTCGTCATCGTCCACCGACGAGGCCAAAGCAGCACGCACGGCCAGTTTCGCCATGAAATCGCACTCCAAACCTATGGCGTCGTCCGAAACGGCCCGGTAGCGCTCGGGCAAAAAGCCTGCCTGCCGGTAAGCATCGCGCACTCCGAGCACGCCGCGCTGGAACAGAACGCGACTACCCGTAAGGTGCATGGTTTCCCACGGCGACGCCTCCAACACGCCCGGCCCCACGAACACTTGCACATACTGCGCCCGAACACGGGCAAGGCCCCCCTCTTCGGCAAAACAAGCGACCATGCGCGCATACAGGGCCGCCAGCCCATCGGAAAACTCGTCTTTCAGAAGCGACACTTCCTTTTGGGCGTGCTCACCTGCAAGAATGTCGGCGAAGACCTCGTCTGGCTCTTCAGCGAACCCGCGAGCAACCAGTCCCCACAAGAATTGTCGATTTGCCAGCACAAGTTCCGGCTCCGCTGCGTCCATTCCCGGCACCTACAAGACCAAATCTCGATAATCGGGATCCTGCATGCACTCGTGGCCAAAAACCAACGTGCTGGGATGGGTCATGTCGGCACCAGGCATGCAGGCGATTTCCTGCACGGCATCGGGGTGTGCCGCCACCAGGTCATCGTACTCGCCGAACTCGAGGGCGCGTGTGCCACAAGCAGCAACGCACGTAGGCACGCCGTCTTCGGGACGCGTGTCAATGCAGGCGTTGCATTTGCCGGTAATCCTTTTTTCCTCCAGGTACACCGGCACTCCGTAAGGACACGACTTCACACATGTCTCGCAGCCGATGCAAACCTCGTCGTCGTGCTGCACCGTGCCGTCTTCTTCGTCGCGGTACATTGCCCCTGTGGGGCAATTCGCCACGCAGGCGGCATCCAAACAATGGTTGCACGTACGCGAAACATGATAGTACTTCGAACTTGGATACTCCCCCACCTCGTAGTTTGCCACCGAACGATACGTAATGCCCAAAGGCAAGGCGTTTTTCAGCTTGCAAGCCACCTGACAGGTCTTGCACCCCACGCAGCGGGTAGAATCGAAATAGAATCCTTTGCGGGTCATGACAGTCCTCCTAGCTTATTCCGCCTCGATGACAAGCTGACGCTCGACATCGGGAACAAGTTCGTCGCCAGTCCATTTCTCAACCTTGACGCTCACATTGTTGTAGCCAGAAACGCCCATGCCCTTCGGAGAGCCGCCGTAAAGCGTGTTGGGACAACCGCCGCGGTCGATGCCGTCGTCATCGAAATCGGGCCACGTGCCGTTCGGAACATCAATGGCACCGGGCACTATCTGGTTGCTGACGGAAACGGGACGCAAGATGCGGCCATAAGGGCTGCTCACCAAAACGGCGTCGCCCGTCTCGATGCCTGCGGCGGCGGCATCCGAAGCGTTCATGGTCACGGGAGCGCTGAACGTCTCGCGCAATGTGGCCACGTTATCGAAGTCGGAGCAGGCGCTGCGGGGATAATGCGTGTTGAACATAAGCAGCGGGTAGCCCTCGTCGTTGATCTGTTCGTGGTAGGTTGCATAAGGCTTGTACGCTTCGCCACTAAAAGCAAGGGAATTCAGCTTGTCTCCCTTTTCCTGGCAGTAGATCTCGAACTTGCCGCTTGCGCTGTTGACGGGATTGGCTTTCGGGTCGGCGATGAAGTCTGCGTAGGCGATGTGCGTATAACCATCGCCGAAGGAGCGAGGCACCTGGTAAATGCCGTTCTCGCGCAGCGTCGCCAGATCGATCACGCCCTGTTGCGGCTCGCCTTCGACTTCCATCTCGTCAATGTCTTCCTGCGTAATGGTGATGAGCGGACCATATTCGCCGGATTCATTCATGATCCGAGAAGACGCCAAGTAATTGAAGTAGCACTGAGCCTCGCTGTATGGATAAACGTCCCTGGGATCATAGCCCAGGCGCTCCAAGAGCTGTTCGGCAATCCAGCGGTCGCTGTGGGCCTCGTAAGGTGTTTCGCCAAGCGGCGTGAAGCACAGGAAGCCTTCGCGGTCCTGATCGCCGCTCTCAAGCGCTATATCGTGCTCGAAGTCAGCCAGAACCGGCAAGATAACATCGGCGTAAAGCGCGGATGCCGTCGCGAAAATATGCTGCACCAAGAAGAAGTCCACCGAACGCACTGCTTCCACCATGCGATTCGCGTTTGGCGTTGCGCGAATGGTGTTGTCGCGACTGCCGTAGATAAAGCGGATATCGCAGGTTTGCGGTTCCGGTGGCCAGTTGCCGCGACGTCCGGAATTCGTATACTGGCCCGTGATGACCGCATCCCACATTTCCAGAGCATGCACGTAGTCGGGATGGTCGGGATCGAGAACCAAGGAAGGATCGCACAGCGGCGCGAGCTCCACCGGATCGAGATCGCCCGTGCCGTCGTTGCCCACCGAGCAAATGGGATCGCCGCCCGTGCCACAGCGGTCAACGAAGTAGTTGCCGCAAGCATGCCCCGGCTTGCCGAAATGACCGCCCATTGCCGCAATCGTCATCAGGGCCTGGGGCAAGTCTTCGGCACCGTTGCAACGGGCGCTCGCATAGCCATGAGACAGGATGGTGGCGTGTTCCTTGCCGAGAGCCTCGGCAAGGAACGTGACGTCCTCCGCCGCACCCCCGGTAATCGCGCTTGCCCATTCGGCAGTCTTCGGAACTCCGTCGTATTCGCCAAGCACGTATCCACGAAAGTTCTCGTCCGAAGCAGCGTCGGCGGGCATCGATTCGGCATCGAAGCCAACGCAGTAGGTGTGCAGGAAGCCCCAATCGACCACATTGCCCCACTCTTCGTCGAGGCGCAGCATCTCGTAGGCAACACCCAACAAAAGCGCCGTATCGGTACCGGGCTTGATGGGAACCCACCTGGCGTTCAGCATGTTGGCCGATACGTTATAGGAAGGCCCCACATAGATGAACTGAACGCCGCGATCACGCGCCTCCCGGAAATTGAAACTCGGATTGCCATTGGCGCCCCAGCCCGGGTTGTTGCCCACCATGATGAAGTTCTCGGCGTTTTCCAGCATATCCATGCGATCGTTCACCATTGTCGAACTGTGACCCAGGTTCACTTTCAAAGTGTGGGTGCCAAAGGAAATGGTGTCGGAAACGCTCAGGTAGCCACCACATGCGTTAAGCAATGGACGAATATGCCCGCCAGAAAGGCACCCGGGCGTATAAACGCCCTTGGGGCCCACTTCCGTATAAGCCTTCCTTAGCTGATCGGCCACGATGTCGAGAGCTTCGTCCCAGCTGATGCGCTCGTAGCCTTCTTTGCCACGCAAATCGCCATGAGGGTCTTCCGGCGTCCAGCTGATGCGCTTCATGGGATACTTCAAGCGGTCGGCACCCATTTGGGATTCGTAAAGCGTCCTCCCACGCAAGCAGCCACGCTGCTGCGGATACTCGACGGAATCCTCGTGCGTATCGTCGGTCTTCTGGCGCACAACCACTCCATCACGCACCAGCACCTTGTTCAGGCAACGGGTGCCACACCCGTGCGAACAGGCAAGCGTGACCCATGTCCCATCTGCCTGCGCGACCTGTTCGCCACCTATCGCCGCATCTCCCGTTTCAGATACGCGGTTGTCGCAACCATACAGCGACGTGCCCATTCCCAGTGCCGCCGTGGCGGCTGCGGCGGCGGCCACGAAACCTCGCCGATCCAGTTCGAGATCGTTCAGCTTGATGCCTTTCACGTCTCCCCCTTCTCTCCATAGGCGTTCCCTATGCCGGAAAGCTTAGACCCCCATCTGCGAAAGAAACATATATTCAAGGTTATTTTTTTCCGACGAATTATTTCCAAATTGTTACTTTTCACAATTCATGCAGTTCAAGCATTCGCGAGAAGCCTTTTCAAAAATATGCTCGTTTTCTCCTGTTGCACTTCCCGATAAACTGTATGCAGAACGGAAAAGGAAGGATCAAGGCCATTGCGTATCAAACTTCGCACCAAGATAGCCGTGCTGGCGCTTGTGGTGGTGGCCGCGTTCGTGTGCTCCAACGTGGTGTGGGAGCACACGCGCGGAGCAGAGCTCCAAGAAGCAGAACTCGTCCAGCAAGCCCGTGCGCTCTCGGCCAACATGGAAGCTTTCTGGGAGTTCATGAACCAAAACCAGGACAAGATCAACTACAGCAGCGATGGCAGCTTCGAATTCAAGGGATTGCAATGCTCCATCGCAGGGCGTTCGGCCGGCGCATTCTTCTCACGTGACACCGATTACACGGTGCGCTACATAAGCGACACCCCACGCAACCGAGCCGACGAGCCCGACCCCTTCGAACAGGCCGCCCTCGACGCCTTCCGCACCAAGGAACAAGTCGAGTATTACGCCTACGAAGATGTAGACGGACGACGAGTGTTCCGCTACCTGAAACCCATGGTGCTCGAGAAAAGCTGCCTGTCATGCCATGGCGATCCAGCCGGCGAAACCGACCTGTCAGGATACCCTAAAGAAGGCTTTGCGGAAGGGTACGTGTACGGCGCGCTCTCCATGCAGATACCCACCGAAGTGTATGAGGCGGCGTCTGCAGAAAGCGCGGCACTCGACGTGGGCTTTTCCCTGCTTCTGTCCGTCGGCTGCACCGCCATCATCTCCGCCGGCATATCGCATCTGGTCACACGCCCCCTCTCGCGCATGCAGACGGCCATGAAAAAGGTTGGCGAGGGAAACTACGCCACGCGGCTTCCCCATACCGATTCCTCCGACGAGATGGCCGTGCTCTCACGCGGCTTCAACGACATGACCGAAAAACTGGAGCAATCGCAGGGACATTTGGAAGAGCTGGTATCCAAACGCACGGAGGCGCTCGAAAAGGCCAATGGCGAGCTGGCTCGCCAAAGTCATCAGTTGGAACAAGCGAACGCAGCGCTCGCCGAGGAAAACCAGTACCGCAGCGACTTTCTGGCCATGATGAGCCATGAGCTGCGCACGCCGCTCTCTGCCTCCATGGCCTTCGCCGATATACTGCGAGAACGCCAGGAAGCCGGACGACAGGCAGGTGAAGACGACGAGCGGCTATGGCGCGAAATGGAAGGCAACCACAAAACGCTGCTTTCGCTCATCGACAACATCCTGGCCATGGCACGCATCGACGCCGGTCGCGAGAGCCTCCAGCCTCAGTTCGTGGACATCGGCGACGTGGTGGGGCTTCTGCAAGCCACCATCACTCCCCTGGCAGAACGCAAGTCCATCGAACTGACCTTCGCTGTGGACGAGATTCCCCTGTTCGTGGCAGATGCGGAAAAGCTGCGCCGCATCGTCGAGAACCTCATGAGCAATGCCGTGAAGTTCACGCCAGACGGTGGGCGCGTCGTCTTTTCCGCCCGCCACAACGTCGAGGCGCGCGTCGTCGAAATATCCGTGGCCGACACCGGCTGCGGCATCCCCGAAAAGAGCCGAGACGCCATCTTCGAACGATTCACCCAGGCGGACAGCTCGGCTTCCCGCAACCATGGCGGCAGCGGACTGGGGCTGGCATTGGTGCGCGAACTAACCGAAATGCATGGCGGCACGGTTGAACTGAAGAGCAAGGTTGGCGAAGGGTCCATCTTCACCGTATGCATTCCCGATGGCCTTTCCCTGACGAAGGAGGAAATCCATGGACAAGATCATGCTCATTGACGACGACCCAAGCCTTCAGTTGGCGTTGCGCCATCTCGTCGAGGACGAGGGGTATACGTTCTGCTGCGCAGACAACGGGCGTGACGGACTTGCGCTCGTGGATGCAGAGCATCCTGACCTGCTGCTTCTGGACGTGATGCTGCCCGGCATGAACGGCTACGACGTGTGCACCGCGCTGCGCGAGCGCGGGCATCGTGTTCCCATCATCTTTCTGTCGGCCAAAGGAGACATCGTAGACAAGTCCATTGGATACAAGGCCGGCGGCGACAACTACCTAGTGAAACCTTTCGACAACAACGAACTTCTTTTGCTCATGGAAGCATGCTTGCGCCGCCATAAAGGGGATCTTGCCTTCGTGCGCGCCAGCGCACGAGACGGCTACACCGCCATCGGCAACCTCTCCATATCGTTCGGCAAGTATCTCGTGGAAAAAGACGGCAAACCCTTGGATCTGACCAGCAAGGAATTCGAAATCCTAGCGCTTCTGGCCGCCAATCCTGGAAAAGTGTTCACGCGCCAGCAGATATACGAACACATATGGGGCGACGACAGTCCCATCGACACCAATTCCATTACCGTGTTCATCCGCCGCATCCGCGAGAAAATAGAGGACAACGCAAGCCAGCCCCGCTACTTGCTGACCGTTTGGGGAGTGGGCTACAAGTTCGCCGAGTAAACCCAGCGGATCCCGAGAAACCCAACGCCGAGCGCGCAACCCGAATACCGCCGCCCAACCGCCCGGCGAATGGCGCAGACGCCGGGCGATGCTTTTCCGTACAGATAGTCCGGCTGCCCTGCCCGCAAAGCCATGACGGCGGTCGATGCACGCCTCTGGCCTTCCTCAAGGTCGGCGGCGGCCGTCCGCGAGCGCCATGACCAGCTGCGAAGGGCCCTTGCTCAGCGGCCGCCTCCCTTTGGCGCGAACCCGGCCCAGACGGCGTTGCGCTCGGCGGCGACGTCGTCCACGGCGGCGATGTTGCGCAGGACATGGCGGGCGGCATGCTCGACGAACGCCTCGGGAAGCGAAGGGTTCCGGCCGAGCACCGCGCGCACCTCGTCGTCGAAGCCGTCGAGCATATGCGGGTCGTACCAGCTCAGGTCCTCCACGCGCGCGAGCTGCTGCAAGGGGTATTCCTCGAACGGGTTGGCCGTCCAAACGAAGCGCTCACGCTCGAGTTCGCGCAGCGTGGCGCGGCTGAAGAAGCCGGCCCCGTTGTCGAACAGCGGCGCCATGCGCCACCCGTCAAGCGTCTCCACCGTGCGCACCAGCCCGAAGTTGCCGCGATGCCGGTCGAAGTTCGCCATGACGTGGTCGCACACGATCATCTTCGAAAGGCCCGTCCGCACGTCCTCGATGCCCTTGCCTTCGCAGAACGCAGCGTACCCGCGGTAGAAGTCGCGCCCTTCGGTGATGCCCGCACCAACCGCCACGTCGGCTGCCGGGATGAACTCCGTCTGTGCCGTGACGAACGTCGGACAGGAAGAACACGTGCGGCCGTCGCGTTCGACCATCTCGTAGGGGACGTATTCGCCCTCCTCGAGCAGGCGCCGGAAAAGCCGCGTGGCGAGCACCTCGTTGTACGGCTCTCTTTCGTCGCTGCCCGAGGACCCCTTGATCAGGCAGTCGATGCCGTCGATGCGTTCCCACCGCTTCTCGAGCGCCCCAGGCGTCGAGCTGTCGGGCGTGCGGAAGGGGCCATCTGCCGTGCGCTCGTAGCCGTTCTCGAAGAAGTTGACGTCATGCCAGTCCAGATCGACTCCTTCGAGCTTGAACCAGTACTGGTCCGAAAGGTTCAGGCCGAGCGACCCGAACATGAGCGCATCGGTGGACGACACGCCCGCGGCGCGCATGAGCCGGGCGGCTTCCGGCCGCAGCGGCGGCATGTACCGCCGGCGGAGCCACGCGGCGAAATCCTCCCCGTTCGGCTTCCGCCCCGCAAGGCCCGCGCCCAGCGGCGCCCATGCGGCGCCTTCGCGCACGCGCTCGATGGACACGCGCTTGCGCCCGTCGTCGTACACGAAGTCGAACACCGCGTGGTTCCGGTTCATGAGCGTGTAGGGCTTGAGACTGAGCAGGCGCTTCTGTCCCAGCTTCGGCCGACCGGCAAGCCGCGGCGCACGTGCGCGCTCCTCGACCGAGCGCTCGTCGATCATCCACGAGCGGCCGAACCGCTCGGCTGCAAGGTCACCTGCCTCGACGAGGGCGAGCACGCGCCGGCTCGACACTCCCAGCCGCTCGGCTGCCTGTTTCGTGGTGAGCATGCGCGCTCCTTCCCTGCCCGTCCTCCTGCCTGCGCAAATATCATACCGTATTCGGAATACTTTCTATGTTGCCATACGCAAAAAAGCATTCCGAATGCGGAATGCTTTTCGAATGTTTTTCGAATCGCCGAGTTGCATTGCGTTGCAGGGCGTTGCGTTGCAGGGCGTTGCGTTGCAGAGCGCTTCGCGCGGAACGTTCGCCCGCCGCCTGCAGAACCCGCCTATTCCCGCTCGTCGAACTCCCCCACGAGGGCGCGGGCGAAGTCGTGGGCATCGAAGTCCTTGAGGTCGTCCAAGCCCTCGCCCACGCCGATCTTCAGGATGGGCAGCCCCAGCTCGTGGCTCACAGCCAGCGCGATGCCGCCCTTGGCGGTGCCGTCCAGTTTCGTGACGATGACGCCGTCCAAGTCGAGCGCGCGGTCGAACTCGCGCGCCTGCTGCATGCCGTTCTGGCCCGTGGTGGCGTCGGTGACGAGCACGGTGTAGACGGGCAGGGTCGCGCGCTTGCGCACCACGCCCACCACCTTCTCCAGCTCGCGCATGAGGTCGGCCGACGTGTGCAGGCGGCCGGCCGTGTCGATGAGCACGAGGTCGGCCCCCGCCTCCTCTGCGCGCTCCAGCGTGTCGAAGCACACGCTGGCCGGGTCGCTGCCGCGCTCGCGCGTGACCACTTCCACGCCCGCGCGGCGCGCCCACGCCTCCAGCTGCTCGATGGCGGCGGCGCGGAACGTGTCGGCGCTGCCCAGAAGCACCGCGCGGCCCGCGTCCGCGGCCTCCTTGGCAATCTTGCCCACCGTGGTGGTCTTGCCCGTGCCGTTGATGCCCACGAACAGCACCACGGCGGGCCCGCCGCCGAACACCTCCTGCCCGCCCTCGGCGAAGGTGGCGGCAATCTGTGCGTTCAGCAGGTCGAGCACGGCGTAGGCGTCGGGCAGGGCGCGGCGCGTGGCAGCGTCGCGCAGCCCCTCCACTATCTCGCCGGCCGCCGGCGCGCCGATGTCGGCTAGGATGAGCGTTTCCTCCAGGCCGTCCCAAAAGTCGTCGTCAACGTCGGGGCCGCGGTCCAGAAGGACGTTCATCTGCTCTTTGAACCGGTCGCGCGAGCGCGCGAGGCCCTGGCTGATGCGTTCGAAAAATCCCATGGAGGCTCCTGTCCTGCACGTGCGGCTTCGTTTTCCCGTGGCCTACCAGTGTAGCCCAAAACGCTCCCCACGTCAGCGGCGGGAGGGGCACGCAAGGCCGGCGGCGGCGTGCCGCGCACCCGGCGGCGGGTGGAGATCCTTTGGCTCGCTCCGCTCGCTCAGGATGACAGGAGGCAGCCACCCGGGATGACAGGGGGGACGCAGCCGCGTGGCACGCAGGGCGCCTAGTCGGCGTGGCGCAGGGCGTGTTCCAGCTTCTGGCTGATCACCTTCGTGACGCCGTCGGCCTGCATGGACACGCCGAACAGCACGTCGGCCATCTCCATGGTGCGGCGCTGGTGCGTGATCATGATGAGCTGGGTCCGGTCGCGCAGCGAGTCGATGTAGGACGCCAGGCGCCGCAGGTTCGTGTCGTCGAGCGCGGCCTCCACCTCGTCCAGAATGTAGAACGGCGTCGCGCGGATGCGGTAGACCGCGAACAGCAGCGCCAACGCCGTGAGCGACTTCTCGCCGCCACTCATGAGCATCATCTTGGTGATGCGCTTGCCGCGCGGCTGGGCAGAAACCTCCACGCCCGTGTTCTCCAAGTCGTCGGGGTCCACCAGGGAAAGGTGCGCCGACCCTCCGGGGAACAGCACGCCGAATATCTCCTGGAAGTTCTCGTTCACCGCCTCGTAGGTGCGCACGAAGTCGTCCTTCATGCGCGCGTCGATGACGCGGTTGATCTTCGCCAGGGCCTTGCGCGCGCCGTCCAGGTCGGCCAGCTGGGCGGCCAGGTAGTCGTAGCGCTTCCTCAGCTCGGCGTACTCCTCGGCGGCGTCGGGGTTGATGGTGCCCATGTTGGCTATGCGGCGGCGCAGCTTGAACGCCTCCCCCTCGGCCCCGGCGCGGTCCTCCAGCTCCGGCAGGGCGAAGGCCGTCTCCAAAGGCGTCTTGCAGTCGTGCACGATGACGTTCACCGCCGCCTCCACCTGCACTTCCAGACGCCCCTTCTCCACGCGCGCCTCGCCCGCGCGCTCGTTGGCCGCGTCGTAGGCGGCCTGCGCCTGCCGCGCGGCGGCGCGCGCCTCGTTGGCGGCCGCGTGCAGGCCGCTCGCCGCGTCCTGCGCCGCCGTGGCCTGGTCCTCCATCTCGCGCGTCCACCTCCGCGCGCTGGCAGCCAGCTCGTCGAACACGGCCAGCAGAGGCTCGATGCGCACGATGGAGGCCCGCTTCGCGGCAAGCGTCGCGCGCGCCTCGGCGTCGGCGCGCGCAAGCCGTTCTATCTCGTGTTCGCGCGCGTCGCGCACGCGGGCCGTGTACGTCTCGCGCTCCGCCAGCGTGGCGGCGGCCAGCTTCGCCTCGGAAAGCGCCGCGGCGGCGCGCTCGGCCTCCTCCCGCAGCGGAGAGAGGGCGTCCTGCGCCTGCGCGAGCTTCCCCTTCGCCTCGTCCAGCTGCCGCGAAAGCTCCTCCACGCGCACGGCGAGCGCGTCCACGTTGGGGCGCGCCTGCGCGATGGCCTCCTCCGCGGCGGCGCGCTGGGCCTCCACGTCCTCCATCTCGCGGCGCACGGCGGCGGCCTTCTCGGCCGCGCGCTCGGCCTCGGCGCGCGCCGCGTCGGCCGCGCCGCGCTTCTGCGCCAGCTCCTGGCTTGCCGCAAGGCTTTCCGCCTGCGCCGCGCGCAGCGCCTCCTCGGCCTCGTGCGCGCGCTCCGCCGCCTGCGCGTGGGCCTCGCACGCCGCGGCATGCCGCGCGCGGGCCTCCTCCAGGCGCCGCGCGCGCGCGAGCGCGCCCTCGGCGGCGCCGTCGCCCGGCGCGCCCAGCGTCACCTTGCCGGAAGGCCACACGACGGCACCCTCCGGGGTGGCGAAGCGCAAAGGCTCCGCACAGGCCTCGTGGGCCGCGAGCGCGTCGTCCAGACTCCGGCACACCACCACGTCGCCCAGAAGCGCACAGGCGGCGCGCCCGGCCTCCGGCGGCCAGGAAAGCCCGTCCACCAGCGGGCGACCCCACTCCCCCGCCGCGCGCGCGGGGCACGCGCCGGCGGGGCGTGGCGCGTCCTCGCGCAACACGAGCGACACCTCGCCCGAAAGCCCCTCGCCGGCAAGCGCTTCGGCCACCTCGCGCGCGCGGTGCGCGTCGGTCACCAGAAGGGCGGCCACGTCGGCGCCCAGCAGGCGTTCCACCAGCGCTTCCTCGCCCTGGGGCGCCATGATGGCGTGCGAGAGCGGAGAAAGGCCCGCCTGCAGGGCCTCCCCGTGCTCCACCAGCCACGAAAGCGCCTCGCCAGCCGCGTCCGCGCTCGCGCGCTCCACTTCCTCTATCCCCTTGACCTCCCCTTCGGCGGCCTGTTCGGCGGCGCGGGCCGCATCCGCCGCCCCGCGGGCCTCGTCGCGCGCCCTCAGCGCCTCGCCCACGCGCGAGCGCGCGGCCCCCTCGCGCTGCTCGGCTGCGGCAAGGTCCTGCGCGCATGCCGCGGCGCGCCGCTCCTGCTCTTCGGCGTCCTGCTGCGCGCGCGCCAGCTGCAGCCCCAGCTCCTTGCCGTGCCCCTCGATAAGCTTCACGTGCGCGAGGCCGCTCGCGAGCGCCTCCTGCGTCTGCGCCTGCTCGCGCCGCGCGGCGTCCAAGTCGGCCTCCAGCCGCCGCCCCTCGCGTCCCAGCCCGGTCGCCTCGGCCTCCAGTCCCGCGCGCCGGCGCGCCACGTCCTGTGCCTCGGCCTCCAGCCGCGCCGCGGCCGCGTCGGCCTCGGCGCGGCGGGCCCGCACGTCGGCAAGCTGCGCCTCGGCCGCGGCCAGGTCCCCCTCGGCGCCCGCACGGCGCGCCTCGCCGGCCGCAAGCTCCACTTCCACCTCGGCCGCGCGTGCCTGCGCGGCGCGCCGCCGCTCGCGCATGACCAGCGTGGCCGAGTCGATGCGGTCCACCGCTTGCGCGGCGGCGCGGGCGGTGCGCGCAAGCTCGCCCGCATCCACGCTCTCCACGCGTATGCGCTCCTGCAGCTCCTCCACGCGCGCCTGCGCGGCGGCGATAGCGGCGCGCCCTTCCTCCAGCCGGGCCGAAAGCTCCTGCTCGCGCGTGCACGCCTCGTCCCACGCGCGCTGCAGCGCGCGCAGGTCGTCCACGGCCAGCCGCAGGTTCAGGTCCGCAAGCTCGGCGGAAAGCCCCTGATAGGCCAATGCGCGCTTCGCCTTGCGCTCCAGCGGCCCCAGCTGCCGCTCCACCTCCGCCACCACGTCGCGCGCACGCGCCACGTGCTGTTCCATCTGCTCCAGCTTGCGCTCGCTTTTCGCCTTGCGTTGCTTGTGCTTCAGCACGCCGGCGGCTTCCTCTATGAGCGCGCGGCGATCTTCGGGCTTCGACTGCAGGATGGAGTCCAGGCTGCCCTGCCCGATGATGGAGTGCGTGCCCGTGCCCAAACCCGAGTCGTGCAGGATGTCCAGCACGTCCATGCGCCGCGCCACGGTGCCGTTGATCAGGTACTCGCTCTCCCCCGAACGGTACATGCGGCGCGTGATGGCCACTTCGTCGAAGTCCACGGGCAGCGTGCCGTCGGAGTTGTCCAGCACCAGATCCACTTCGGCTATGCCGGTGGCCTTGCGCGCCGACGACCCGGCGAAGATGACGTCTTCCATGGCTTGGCCGCGCAAATGCTTGGCGTTGCGCTCGCCAAGCACCCAGAGCACCGCGTCCGATATGTTCGACTTGCCCGAGCCGTTCGGCCCCACGATGGCGGTGATGCCCGGCTCGAGCGAAAGCACGCTGCGGTCGGCGAACGACTTGAAGCCTTTCAGGACGAGCGATTTCAGGTACATGGGCGGCTATCCCTGCTTCTTCTGCTTCGTTTGGCGCGCAGCGTCGCGCTCGCTTTTCTTGCGGGCCTTCTCCTCGGCGCGCGCGGCGGCCTTCTCCGCGGCCTTCTCCGCCTTGGCGGCCTTCGAGGCGGCCTTGGCGGCCGCCTTCTCCGCGCTGTCGCCGCCGAACCCGAAGAAATCGCCCAGGCTGGCCAGCGTGCTTTTCGCCGCCTGGCTTTCCGCCTCCTTCTTCGTGCGGCCCTTGCCGCGCGCAAGCCCTTTCGATCCGGCGAACACCTGCGCCACGAACGTGCGGTCGTGCGGGGGGCCCTGCGTTTCCACCAGCTTGTACGTGGGCGTGATGCCGTCTTCCTGCAGCTTTTCCTGCAGCGCGCTCTTGGGGTTTTCCGGCTCGAGCGCCAGGTCCAGCGACATGCGCGGGATGAGCGTGCGCTCCACGAACGCCACGGCCGCGTCGATGCCGCCGTCCAGGTAGAGCGCGGCCACCACGGCCTCGTAGACGTTCTCGAGCGCCGAGTGCAGCCCGCGCTTGCCCGTGCCCGTCTCCGACGAGCCGAACACGATGACGTCGGCGAAGCCGAGGCCGCTGGCCACGTCGGCCAGGCTCGCGCCCGAGACGAGCGCCACCTTGATGCGCGTGAGGCCGCCCTCGTCGAGGTCGTGGAAGCGGTGGAAGGCCGTGGAGGCCACGATGGCCCCCAGGATGCTGTCGCCCAGAAACTCCAGGCGCTCGTAGGAGTACTTGACCGACCGGCCCTCGGTGGCCGAGGGGTGCGTGATGGCGGAAAGCAGCAGCGATTCGGTCTGGAAGCGGTAGTCTATGATTTCCTGCGCGCGGTCGAGCTTGCGGCGCTGTTCCTCGGTCATCATCGCGTCCACCGCCCTAGCGCTCCGCGCCCGCGTCCGGGGCGTCGGCGTCGGGGGCGGCCTGCGGAGTGGCCGCGTCGTCAGCGCCTGCCGGGGCGCCCGCGGCGCCAACCTGCGGGACTCCCGCGGCCACGGCGCCGCCGCGCTCCGCGTCCGCGCCATCCGCATCCTGCGCGCCCGCCACGGCCTGCTCTATCGTTTCCGCCACGCGCTCGCGCACGATGCGCGCCGTGGTGAGGATGCCGTTTTTCACAGCCAGCGGGCCCGACGAGCCGTGGCCCACCACGCACGCGCCCTTCACGCCCAGAAGCGGCGCGCCGCCGTAGGTGTCGGGGCTGACGCGCTCCATGAGGCCCTTCAGGCCGCCCTTGACGGCAAGCGCGGCCAGCTTGGTGGCCGGCCCCGCCGTGAGCACGCCCTTGAGCGCCTTGAACAGCGTCTTGGAGGTGCCCTCGATGGTCTTCAGGCACACGTTGCCCGTGAAGCCGTCCGTGACGAAGACGTCGAAGGCGGCGGGCAGGATGTCGCACCCCTCCCCGTTGCCCGCGAAGTTGGGCACCTTCTCGCGCATGAGCGCATGGGCCTCCTGCGCGAAGGCGGATCCCTTCGTGTCCTCCTCGCCGATGTTGAGCAGCGCCACGCGCGGGTTCGCCACGCCGAGGACCTTCTCCATGTACACGGTGGCCATCTGGGCGAACTGCACCAGGTATGCGGGCTTGCAGTCGGCGTTGGCCCCTATGTCGGTCAGCACCACGGGGCGCACGGGCGAGGGGATGACCGTGGCGAGCGCCGGGCGCGCCACGCCCTTCACGCGTCCCATGACCAGCGTCGCCGCCGCCAGGCACGCGCCGGTGGAGCCGGCCGAGAAGAAGCCCTGCGCCGCGCCCTCCCGCACCGCGCGGCACCCCGCCACGATGGACGAGTCCTTCTTCTGCCGCACGGCGCGCGCCGGGTGCTCGCCCATGCCGATGACCTCCTCGGCGGGCTGCGGCGTGCAGCGTTCGTGCGCCTCGGCGAAGGGGACGACCACGCTTGCGGGGCCGCAGAGCACGACGTGCAGCGAAGGGTCGGCCGCAAGCGCGTCCGCGCAGCCTTCGAGCACGACGCCGGGGGCGTGGTCGCCGCCCATGGCGTCCACGGCAATGGTGACTTTGTCGGGCATTCCAAACCCCTCTCTCGCGAAAAGGTCGGCAAGAGACGTTGAGGCACCGGATATTCCCCGCGCGCCGGCGCGCGGCGGCCCGCGCGGGCAAGATCGGGTGCGTCAAAGTCTCGCTGCATCGGCCGCCCGCCGGCGCAGGGCCGCGGGACTTGTCAAAAAAACCTCCCGGCGCCTCGCGCGGGACGCGCGACGTGCGGGGAGGTTTTCAAAACGCGCTGGTGCGCCGATGCGCAGGCGCGTGGCGCTAGTCCGTCTCGACGACTTCGCGGCTCTTGTAGTAGCCGCAGTTCGGGCACACGCGGTGCGGGAGCTTCACTTCGCCGCACTGAGGGCACACGGAACGCGAGGGGGCGTCGATGCGGTCGTTGCTGCTGCGGCGGGAATGGGTGCGGGCACGGCCCGTCTTGCGCTTGGGTACTGCCATGGTCTATCTCCTTCTTGAAGCCGGACGGCCCCGGCCGCCCGCAATGCACTTGTTAAACGCACGAACTGGTATGGTACCAAAGCACACGCGCCGCCGCAAGCTTTCATCCGCCCAATTCGCGCAAATTCGCAGGATGGGCAAAAAGGCGCATCGGAAGGCGGGCGCAAAGCCGCCCGGCGGCGGCCCCACGCCCCGCGCGGGCAGCCAGAGAGAAGCCTACTTCCCGTCGAAGGGGTAGTCCGCAAGCACGGCGAAGGGGTTCGCGGGCGCGCCGTCCCCGGGCGCGGCAGACGTGCAGCCGCAGGCGCCCTCGTTCAGGTTGGCGCCGCACGTGGGGCACAGCCCCAGGCAGTCCTCGGCGCACAGGGGCACCAGCGGGAATTCCAGCAGCAGCGCGGCATGCACCAGGGGCATAAGGTCGATGGCGTTGTCGTCGGGCAGCACGTCGAACTCGTCGGCGTCCATGTCGTCGGGGGCCGCAGCGTCCGGGTCGATGAGGAAGTAGCCCTCCACCTCGCCGGTCACCGGAAACGAGAAGTCGGCCAGGCAGCGGGCGCACGAGGTGGCCGCCACGCCCTCCACGGTGCCCGTCACCAAAAAGGCGTCGCCCGTGTTGGTGACGTCAACCTGCCAGCGAAGCGGCTCGCAGAACGTGTACAAATCGGGGCCGGCCTTCATGGCCGGCAGGTCGATGGCGCCCTCGAAATGGGCGTTTTCCGCAGGGGCGAAGAGTTCGGAGGGAAGCTGGATGCGCACGGGGCCCATCAGCGTCCCACCGATATCGAGTTGGCGTTCAGGCGGTCGCGGCAGCGGCGCACGTTGCCCAGCAGCGTGTCGAGGCTCTGCTCCACGTGCCCGAACACCTCGTCGGCGTAGTCTTCCGCACCGGCGCGCGTCTGGCGCTCCAGTTCGCGCGCGTCGGCCAGGATGGTGTCGGCCTGCTGCTGCGAAATGCGCACGATCTCCTGCTCGCTCGCGATGGTCATCGCCTGGCTGCGCGCGTCCTCTATCATGCGGTTCGCCTCCGCCTCGGCGTCGTCGAGCAGGCTCTGGCGCTCGCGCACGATCTGGCGCGCCTGGGAGAACTCGGAGGGGAACGTGTCGCGGATCTCGTCTATGATCTCGAAGGCCGCCGCTATGTCCACCTGGCGCATGTTGCTCTTGCCGAAGACCGGCTTCGCGTCTTCGAGCAGAATCGAGAGCTCCTCGAGCAGCCCCAAGACTCCTGTTTCGTCCATGACTTTCCTTCCACCCAAGCGTGCTGCGTTTCGTCTGCGTGAGGGCATGCGCGTCCTACCTGCGCGCATGCGCCCGAATATTCTAGCATGGTTGCTTGGGAAGACAAACTTCGCTGCGCAAACCGCACACATTTAGCCCGATGGGACGCCTTCGCGTCACCCGTTCGTTGCCGTGGCGGCGAATTTCCGCTCCAGGGCCTCCTTCACGCACGGCGGCACGAACTGCTCCAAGTCGCCGTGGAGGCTGGCCACTTCGCGCACCACCGACGACGAGAGGTACATGTACTGCGGCGGCGACATGATGAACAGCGTCTCGAGCGCCGGACTCAACTGGTAGTTGATGGCGGTCATCTGGAACTCGTACTCGAAGTCGGTGATGGCGCGCAGGCCCTTCACCACCACGGTGGCGTCCATCTTCCGTGCGAAGGTCACCAGCAGCTCGTCGAAGGGCTCCACGCGCACGTTGGGAAGGTGCGCGGTGGCCTGGCGCACCAGCTCCGTGCGCTCTTCCAAGGTGAACAGCGGGTTCTTCTTCGGCGAGGCGGCCACCGCCACCACCACCTCGTCCACCAGCTGGGCGGCGCGCGTGATCACGTCCAAGTGCCCGCTGGTCACGGGGTCGAACGTTCCGGGAGTCAAGGCTCGCTTCATAGGGGTGTTCCGCTTCCCTTCCTCGGGCGCAGGGGCTGCAGCGGCGCCCCGCACGACGGCTACTCTTCTTCGGGCATGGGGGTCGCGGCTGCCGCCCCGCACGACGGCTTCAACAGATCCACCACAGTATCGCCGTACTTGCGGCGCGACGCAAGGGACAATCCGCATGCGGGCGCGGCGGCGTCCGCCGCGGCGTTTCCGGCCGCGGCGTGCTCGTAGGACACGATGGCCCCCTCGGCAAGCGCGCCCGCCGCGGCGAGCGCCGCCACCAAGCCGAGCGCGCGCTCGGCGGGAAGCGCGTAAGGCGGATCGAGCAGCACCAGGTCGAAGGGGGGCCGCACCCACGCGGGCGGCTTTTCCAGCACGTCGGCGCGGTGCAGGCGCGCCCGCGCCCGCGGCCCGAGCGTGGGCACGCCCAGCGCCTCCACGTTGGCGGCGAGCGCGCGCAGGGCCGCGCCGTCCTTCTCGAAGAAGTGCGCCACCTCCGCGCCGCGCGAGAGCGCCTCCAGCCCCAGCGCCCCCGACCCGGCGAACGCGTCGAGCACCACGGCCCCGTCGAAGCCTCCCCGCGCGCTCGCGAGCGCGCTCATGAGCGACTCGCGCACACGGTCGGTGGTGGGGCGCGTGTTCTGCCCCTTCGGCGCCTGCAGCCGACGCCCCTTGAACTCTCCCGCGACGATGCGCATGTCAGCCTCCCGTCCGCGCGCTCTCGCCCGAGAACGCGATACGCATCTCGCGAGCGAGCGGTCGGTGCTCGGGCGCCTCCAAGTTGGGGTCCGCCTCCAGGATGGCGCGCGCGTCGGCGTGCGCCGCCTCTATGATGGCCCCGTCGCGCACGACGTTCACCACCTTCAGGACCGAGGCGCCGGACTGCCGGTTGCCCAGGATGTCGCCCTCGCGGCGAAGCGACAGGTCGAACGCCGCCAGTTCGAAGCCGTCGTCGGTCGTCTCCATGGCGGAAAGGCGCGCCAGCGCCGCCTCGGAGGCCGACGCCGAGACGAGAAACACCTCGCCCGGCTTCTCCCCGCGCCCCACGCGCCCGCGCAGCTGGTGCAGCTGCGCCAGCCCGAAGCGGTCGGCGTCCTCCACGATCATCACGGTGGCGTTCGGCACGTCCACGCCCACCTCGATGACGGTCGTGGCCACCAGAACCTGCGTCTCGCCTGCGCGGAAGCGGTCCATGACCTGCTGCTTCTCGGCGCTCGCCATTTTCCCGTGCAGAAGCTCCACCGCGTAGTCGGCAAACGTGGTGGATGCGAGCATCTGCGCCTCGCGCGTGGCGGCGGCCACGTTGTCGCCGCCCGCCAAGTCCCCGTCGCCCTCTATGCTCACCGACGGGTGCAGCGCCGCGTCCGCGTCCGCCCCCGCGCCGCGCGGGGCCGCAGCGGCCGCGTCGCGCTCGCCGGCGTCCTTGCCCACCAGCGGGCACACCACGTACACCTGCTCGCCGCGCGAAAGCGCCGCCACCGCCGCGTCGTAGGCGCGCCCGCGCTCCTGCTTGGGGCACACCTTCGTGGTGCGCCCCGCCGCGGTGCGGGGGCGATGCCTTATGTAGGAAAGCGTCAGGTCGCCGAAAAGCGCCAGCGCCAGCGAGCGGGGAATGGGCGTGGCCGTGAGGTAGAGCGCGTCGGGCGCCGCACCCTTCGCCAGCAGGCAGGCGCGCTGCTCCACGCCGAAGCGCTGCTGCTCGTCCACCACCACAAGCGTCAGGTTCGCACACGCCACGTCGTCTTCCAAGAGGGCGTGCGTGCCCACGAGCACGTCCAGCCCCCCCGCCGCGAGGCGCGCCACGATCCCCGCGCGCTCGGCGGCCGGCGTGGCGCCCGTGAGTAGCGCCACGCGCACGCCCGCGGCCTCCAGAAGCGGCCCCAGGCTGGCGGCATGCTGGCGCGCCAGCACTTCGGTGGGCGCCATGAGCAGCGCCTGCGCGCCGGTGTCGGCGGCGGCGGCCAGCGCGAAGGCGGCCACGACGGTCTTGCCCGTGCCCACGTCGCCCAGAACGAGGTGGTTCGCCACGCGCGGGGCGGCCATCTCGCGCAGGACGTCGTCGCGCGCCGCGGCCTGCTCGTCGGTCAGCCGGAAGGGCAGCGCGGACGCCAGCGCGCGGACGCGGGGGCCGTCCGTCACGTGGCGCACCGGCTCGCGCCCCCGCGCGCGCTCGGCGGCGCCGCGCATGAGGAACAGCTCCAGCATGAGCAGTTCCTCGTAGGCAAGGCGGCGGCGCGCCTCGGCCGCTTCCTCCATGGCGTGCGGGAAATGGATGCACGCAAGCGCCGTCTGGCGGCTCATGAGCCGATACTTCGCGCGCAGGGAAAGTGGCAGCGGGTCGCAGGCGCCCCGCGTCTGGGAAAGCGCGTTTCCCACCAGGCGCCGCACCCACGCCGTGGACAGCTTCTCGGTGGCGGGATGCACGGGGATGACCATGCCCGCCGCGGCCCCGGCACCCTCGCCCACCACCTCGACGAAGGGGTTGGTCATGCGCTTGAAGCCGTAGCCGAACTCCAGCTTGCCGGCCACGGCGATGCGCATGCCCGCCTTGAGCGAGTCCATGAGCCACGGCTGGCGGAATGCCGTCACCATGAGCACGCCCGTGTCGTCCACAAGCGCAATTTCCACGAGCGAGAGCTTGGGACGCGGACGCTTGAGTTTGATCTCGTGGATGGAACCCTCAATGGTGCACTGCTCGCCGATGCGCGCAGCGGCCACGGTCTTCTTCGCCGACAGGTCGATGTAGCGCCGCGGGTAGTGCGCCAGCAGGTCGCGCACCGTGCGCACGCCCAACCCCCCGAGCGCCTTCGCCCGCGCGGGGCTCACCAGGCGCACGCGCGTGACCGGCTCGTCGAGGACGAGCGTGGCGGCCAGCCTGTCGGGACCGTTGGTGTTCGCTTCGTTCGGCACTGAATAACCTTTGCTGGTCGTTCGTAACGCTGGCGGGAACCCCGTCGACCGGGAGTCCCAATCGCGCGGGTTGGCGCACTAAGTCAGCGAGAGGGGCTGGGGTGCGCCAGATTGGCCTGATGCAAGGACGGGCTGGGCTTCCGCCCGCCCGTCCGCGGCAGAAAGCCAAGGTGGCGTGCACCAGCCCCTCGCAGCGTCGGCCGGTTCCGGCGTTCGCAGAACGCCGGAACCCCCCTACTCCACCGAGAGGACGATGGGATACAGGGGCTGGTCGCCGCGGTGGGCGTCCACCTCCAAGTCTCCGTAGGCGTCCTCTATGCGCGCCACCAGCGCGTCGAACGCCGCATCGTCCATGTCCTCTCCGGCCAGGATGGTGAGCGTGTCGGCGTCTTCGGCCTGCATGCAGGAAAGCAGGTCCATCACCACGCCCTCCACCGTGTCCCCCACCGCGTCGATGGAGCCGTCGGCAATGCCGATGACGTCGCCGGTGCGGATGGCGTTGCCCGCCGCGTCCTTGGCGTCCTTGACGGCGTGGGTCACCTCGCCGGTCTTCACCTCGGAAAACGCCTCGGTCATGCTCGCCACGTTCTCCTCGAGCCCCGCGCCCTCGCAAACGCCGAACAGCGCCGCGAACGCCTGCGGCACGCTTTTCGTGGGCACGACCGCGCACGGCACGTCGGCCAAATCGCACGCGCTCTGCGCCGCCATGATGATGTTGGAGTTGTTCGGCAGCAGGATGACCGCCTCCGCGTTCACCTTCCCCACGGCGTCGAGCAGATCCTTCGTGGAGGGGTTCATGGTCTGCCCGCCGGACACCACCACGTCCACCCCCAGGCTCTCGAGGATGCGGGCGTTGCCCTCGCCGGCCGCCACCGCCACGAAGCCGAGCGGCTTGCGCTCGGCGCGCTGCTCGGCGGCCAGGGCGTCGGTGCGGGCCGCGCTTTGCAGCTGCATGTTGTGGATGTGCACCTCGGACACCTGCGCCTCGTGGCCCAAGAACCACGCCAGCACCTGGTCGGGGCGGTTCGAGTGCACGTGCACCTTGAAGTTGGGGTGCATGCCCACCAGAAGGTCGCAGTCACCCATGGTGGGCAGGAACTCCTTGGCGGCGTCCACGTCCAGCGCGTCGGAATGCACCAAAAACTCGGTGCAGTAGCGGTACGCCGAGCCTTCCCAGTCGTTTATCTGCTCTATCTCCACCTTGGGGGCGGCGCCGCGCGCGAAGGCCAGCTCGTCGCCCAGAGGCCCCTCCTTGCCGGTCAGGGCCGAGGCGAACGCGTCGAAGAAGATGGCGAGCCCGTAGCCGCCGGCGTCCACCACGCCGTTTTCCTTCAGCACGGGCAGCAAATCGGGCGTGCGCTGCACCGAGGCGTAGGCCTCGGCCACCACGGCCTCGAGCGCCTCCTCGGTGGAAAGCTTCTTCTTGCGCGCGCGCTTGGCCGCGCCGGCGGCGTCGCGCAACACGGTGAGGATGGTGCCCTCCACCGGCTTGCGCACGGCCTGGAACGCCACTTCCACGGCCTGCGCGAAGGCCGCGTCGATGCTGGCGGCATCCACCGTCTCGTACCCGGCGCTCCCCTCGCACAGGCCGCGCAAAATTTGCGAGGTGATGACACCGGAGTTGCCGCGCGCGCCCATGAGCGCCCCGGTCGTGATCGCCTTG
>CAJFUR010000116.1 GCA_904420215.1 uncultured Eggerthellaceae bacterium | reverse complement strand
GATGTAGATGTCGCCGCGGCTGCCGAAGATGTAGGGCTTCATCTTGGGGTTCCAGCGGCGCGTCTGGTGGCCGAAGTGGCTGCCCGCGTCGAGCAGCGTGGTAATGCTGACTTTCGTCATTGCCTTCTCCATTCGTTAGTCCTCTGCCGGCGGTCGTCCCTTGCGCCGCAGCCTTTTCCGGTGGCCACTGGCGGCGCGCAGTCGCGCAGGCATGCGTGATTAGAAACCGTTGAATTGTACCACGTCCGAGCGCATTTGCAAGAACCCCGCCCCATTCTGCGCACGCCGCGCACAAAGCGCGTGGAAGCGGGTTGCGGGCACGGGGGCGGACGCGGAAGCGGGCCTGCGAAGGTGCGGGCCCGCCACGTCCGCCGCAACAGGCGCGTGGCCGGCGGCGGGAAAGGCCAACCGGTCGGCGCCGGCGGCGAAGGAGGTTGGCCGACGGCGCCGGCTGGCAGCGGGGCTACCAGGCAACGGGGATGTCGGTTATGGTGGCGTTGGTCTTCTCCCGCAGGTAGGCGTACAGGCTCGTGCCCTCGAGAGAGGGCTGCGCGTAGTTGAGGCCGCTGATGCGCACGTTGGCGTTCGTGGTCGCCTCGTCCATGCCGGCCACGAAGCGCACGCGCACCGGGCCGCCGTCGGACCACTCCACGACGGGATGCCACGCGAGGTTGCGCACCTCGACGTGCCACGCCGCGCCCTCAGCGGCGGCCGCATCCGCGGAGCGGGCCGTCTCGCCACCGGCAGCACTCCCGGCTCCGGCATCCCCCGCGGCGGCGGCGCCACCGGCCTCAGAAGCGCCCCCTTCGCCCCCGTCGCCCTCCGCGCCCGCGTCCCCGGCCGCCACAGCTCCCCCGTCGCCAGCCAACGCATCCCCCGCGCCCTCGTACACGCGCACGAAATCGCAGGTGAAAAGACCGCTCAGCACGAAGTCGGCCTTGCCCCAGCCCGACACCAAGTCGCCGAGGCCGAACACCACGGGCACCGCGTTGCCCGACGCCCCCTCCACGTAGCGCACGGGTTGGATGACGTGGGCGTGCGTGCCCAGCACCAGATCGACGTCCAGGTCGGCCAGGAAGGCCGCGTACTCCAGCTGCTGGCCGTCCGGCTCGCTTTCGTATTCCGTGCCCCAATGCATGGCCACGATCACGGCGTCGGCCACCTGCTGGGCGCGGCGCACGTCGGCCTCGATGGCCTCCTTGTCGAAGCCGCACAAATGCCACGTGTCGGGAAGGTCCTCCTGATAGTAGTTGTCGCCATAGCAGAACGCCAGGAACGCGAACGTCATGCCGTTGCGCTCCACCAGCCGCACCGTCTCGCGGTCGGCCTGGCTGCGGTAGCTGCCGGCGCAGGCGACGCCCGGATAGGCGTCCCACACGCCCAGCGACCGCTCGGCGGCCCCCACGCCGTAGTCCAGCACGTGGTTGGTGGCCAGGTTCACCAGGTTGAAGCCCGCGCCCGCCAGCGCACCTGCCGCCTCGTCGGGCGTGTTGAAGCTGGGATAGCCGGAATAGCCGTACTCGTCCGTGCCGGCCATGACCGTTTCCTGATTGACGAAGCGCAGGTCGTACTTCTGCACGAAGGGGGCTATGTCCCCATAGAACCCCGAGAAGTCGTAAGCCCCGTCGCCCGCCGCGCCGCCGGCGACATCCGCCAGCGCGAGCACCTGGTCGGTGCCGATGGCGTCGCCCGCCGCCACGAGCGACACCTTCTCGGGCGCGTCCGCCGCCTGCCCGCGCCCCCACAGCAGGTAGTTCACGCCCTCCGGCGTGGTGCCGTGCACGACGCCGTTCGCGTCCACCGTCTCCGTTGCGCCGGCCAGCTTGCCGGAAGGCTCCTGCGGGAAGGCCGCCTGCTCACCAGCAGGCGCTCCCGCATCCGTCGGCGAGGTCGCACCGCCCTGCCCCGCAAGCCCGGAAAGCCCCACGACGCACGCCACTACCGCCACGGCGGCCACGGCCACGGCCAGCAGCGCCGCACCCGCGCGCCCGCGCCCGCGGCGCATGCCCGCCGCACCCGCGCCCGCGCTCCCGCGCGAAACGCCCGCGGCCTGCGGGAAGCCGCCCGCGGCGCGGCGGCGGTGCACGACGGCGCGGGGCGCGCCCCGCCGCGCGTCCTGCGCCGCGCCCCCAGCCGCGGCCCGCTCCTCGCCGTCCCCCGCTCCCCTCACGGCGACCTCCTACTTCGTCTGGCTCGGATGGCGCTCGAAGAAGTCGAACCGCGGCGGCAGGTCGCGCACACGGTGGCGTCCCTCGTCTATCTCGGCGGCGCCGCACAGCTCGTCCATGCCGTCGAAGTCGTAGTTCCAGCTGAAGAACTCCTCGAACTCGAAGTTCAGGCAGTCGCAGATCTTCTCGGTGCCGAACGGCACGATGGGGTGCATCATCAGCGTGGCCACGCGCAGCAGGTAGAACGAGTCCACCAACACCTGCCGGCGCGCGGGCGCGTCGCCTTCCAGCTCCGCCGCGCGGATGCCGTCGGTCCAGTGCTTGTTGGCGAAACGGATGAACTCGTCCGCCAGCGACATGACCGCATGCAGCTCCACCCGGTGCATCGTCTCGTCGTAGGCGTGCAGCGCCGCATGCGCGCGCTCCACCACCGCAGGCGTGGGCGCGCCCAAGGGCATATACCCCTCGAAGTTCTTGCCCGCCTCGTACAGGCAGCTGCGTGCCAGCCGGTTGAACACGTTCGTGAGCAGCGCGCCCTCCTTGAGCACCGGGTCGGCCACGCGCGGATCCTCGCGCTTCTTCTCGTCCGGATCGTAGGGCTTGGGCTTGAAGCCCACCGAGCGCTGGTCCAGCCCCAGGGCAAGGAAGTGCGCGCGCAGCTGCTCGGCGGTGTAGTGCTCCAGAAGCTCGTCGGCCGAAGGCGGCTTCACCGCCCCCGACGAGGAAGCCTTCTTGGTACCGAACAGCACGTGGTGGTTGGCCACGAGCATGGTCTGGCGCAGCGGGCGGTCCGTCTCGCCCGGCACCAGGATGTCGCCCGGGCGCAGCGCCTCGATGAGCGCGGGCTGCGCCACGCCGTAGAAGTACAGGTTGTCCTGCCCGATGAACTGGTACACCTGCGCGTCGGGCGAACACCAGAAGTCGCGCCAGCTGGTTCGCGGCAGGCCCATTTCGTCGTTCGCCGCCATGGTGAACGAGATGGGCGCCCACAGGCTTTCGGGCCAGCACCACACGGTGAGGCCCTCCACCCCGTCCATGACCGGGGCCTTCACGCCCCACTCGATGTTGCCCGTGATACGGAACGGCACGAGCGCCTTGCCGGTGCGGAAGCGTATGCCCGCCTCGGCCAGCACGCCGCGCGCCTCGTCGCGCGCGGCGATGTCGTCGAACTCTATCTCGAAGCTCTGCTTGCCCGCCTCGGCCGCGCGGAAGCGGTGCGCCGGCAGCCGGTCGGCCACGGCGCGGTAGGCTTCCTCGGCCTCGTTCTTTATGTAAACCACGGGCGGCGCCAGAAACTCCTTCACGGTCTGCGGCACCACGGCGCGCACTTCGGGGTCGGCCTCCATTTCGGCCACGCGCGCACGCAGGAAGTCGGCGAAGGCCGGCAGGTCGAAGTACCAGTTCTCCACCGGGCGCATTTCCGGCACGGTGCCCGTCACCGACGACACCGGGGCGATGAGGTCGGCGGGCGCGTACTGGTGCCCCAGGTCGCACTCGTCGGCGTAGCCGTGCTCGGACTTGCAGCCCTGCACGGGGCAGCGGCCCACCACCTGCCGCCCGTTCAGGAACGTCTGCGCCTGCGTGTCGTAGAACTGCAGCGTGGACTGCAGGTGCAGCCAGCCGTTCTCGTGCAGCTTCTCGATGAACTTCTCGCTGATCAGCTGGTGCACGTCGCCCGAATGCCCGATGCCCGACCCCTCGAACACCGTGAGGCTGATGCCGTAGGCGTCGAGCGTCCTTTTCTGCGCCTCGTGGTTTTTGCGTACGTAGTCGGCCACGCTGCCTTCGAACTCTCCCGCCTCCACCAGCTTGCGGTAGCCTTCGTCTATGGGCGAGCCGAAGCAGTCGGTGCCGCTGACGAAGCGCACGTTTTCCGGCCCGATGCGGTCGCGCAGGAAGCGGGCGAACGCGTCGGCGGGCACGAACACGCCGCCGATGTGGCCGAAGTGCAGCGCCTTGTTGCCGTAGGGCATGCCCGCCGTCACCACGGCGCGGCGGGGCCACTCCACGCGGCGCGCGCCCTCGGCGCTATCGATCGATCGTTCCATGGCGTGCCCATTCGTTCAGAAGCGCCGCGGCGTCCTCGGAGGCGTCGGCCGAAGACAGGAGCCCCAGCAGGCTGGTGAGGTCGGCGTAGTCCGGCTCCAGGCTCACGGTGTCGTAAGACGACATGCCCGCAAGCTCCGCCGCCTTCGCCACCGCGTCCTCCAGCGTGCCTATTTCGTCGGCAAGGCCGTTCTCCACGGCGTCGATGCCGGTGAACGTCATGCCGGTGGCCAGCGCGCGCACCTCTTCTGTGCCCATGCCGCGCCCCTCGGCCACCGTCTCGATGAACGACTCGTTGATCTGGTCCACCATGGCCTGATAGTAGGCGCGCTCCTCCTCGGTGAGCGGGCGCGTGCCGTAGCTGGAGTCCTTGCTTTCCGCCGAGGCGATGTTGTCCACGTCGATGCCCAGCTTCTCAAGCAGCCCCGACACGTCGGTCACCTGCATGACGGTGCCGATGGCGCCGATGGCCGTGGTCTTGGCCGTGAAGATGTAGTCGGCTTGCGACGATATCTCGTAGGCGGCGCTGGCGTTCATGGAGGCGCTCGAAACCACCACGGGCTTGGAGAAGTCGCGCAGGTACGTGGCCATCTCCTCGCCGGCCGTGGCCGTGCCGCCACCCGAGTTCACGCGCAGCACCACGGCCTTCACGTGCGGGTTCTGCTCGGCGCGGTCGAGCTGGGCCTTCAGGCCCTCGGGGCTGCAGGTGGTGCCGTCGTACTGGATGGTGCCGTCGAGCGTGATGACGCCCACCGCGTCGTGCGTGAGGTAGTCCACCTCCGACGAGGTGGACGCCGCGAACGAACCCATGGAGCCGAACGAGGACACCATGCTCGTGCACGACGCCAGGCCGGCGAACATCAGCGCGAAGAACAGCACCACCGCCACGAGCGCGACGATCCACGCGCGGCTTTTCTTCGGGGGCTGCGCCGCCTGCGGCGGCTGGGGCTGGCCGTAGGCCCCCTGCGCGTATGCGGGCGCCTGCGGCATCGGGGGCTGCTGCCACACCTGTTGCTGCCAGTTGCTGTCTTGGGGCATGTTCCCTCCTTAGAGTAGGTCGCAACCATACTACCGCACCGGACGGCGCGCAAGGAAAAGAGTTTGCGTTTCTTCACGGAAAGATGGCGGGAAAAGCCGCGCCCCGCACCGCTTGCGGCGGCGCGGGGCGCGCGCAAAACAGCGGGCGCGCGGGCCTCTACAGGCCGAAGCCGTCGTCGGGCTTGCCGTGCTGGGCCTTCTTGGCCGTGCGCATGAGGAATTCCTGGTTCGTCTCGGTTTGCTTGAGCGACTTGATGAGCATGTCCATGGCGCGCTCGGTGCTGTTCATGTTGGCCAGGATGCGGCGCACCGCCCAGATGAGCGGG
>CAJFUR010000115.1 GCA_904420215.1 uncultured Eggerthellaceae bacterium | reverse complement strand
TGGGCGTGGGATTCGCGGTGACGGCGCTGGCGGGCGCGGCCGGCTCTCTTGTTTTGGCGGTGGTGGTTGCGACCGCGTCGCTCGTGTCGTTCCGCCAGGCCGCGCGAAAGGGCCTGGCAGCCTGACGAGTGGTATGATTCGTGCGTTCGGACAAGGAGGTTCGTCCATGATCATATGCATAGACCAGAAAGCCGAAGAGCCGCTGTACCTGCAGATACGCAATCAGGTCATCGCCGCCATCGCGCGCGGCGAGCTGATGCCTGGCGCCGCGCTGCCGTCTGTGCGTGCGCTGGCGAGCGACCTGGGCATCAATCTGCACACGGTGAACAAGGCATACGCCGTGCTGCGGGACGAGGGCTACGTGCTCATGCGCGGTCGTTCGGGCGCCTACATCGCCGATCCGTGCGAGGACGACCGCGCCGACCGCGCGCGCATGGAGCTGGCGAAGATGGAGGACGGGCTGTTCGAGCTGGCCTTGGCACACCGTGCGCGCGGCGGCAGTTGGGGCGAGTTTCTGGAATGCGCGCAACGGCAGGCCGCGCGCGCCTATGGGGCGGGCGCGGGCGCCGATGCCGGCTCGGCCTGCGCTGCCGCGGGCGCGGTGGGCAAGGGTGGCGTGGGCGCTGCAGTCGTGGCGTCTGCCGCAGTTGGCGAGGGCGCGTCTGCGGCAGACAAGACCGGCTCGGTCGGCGTGGGTGCCGTGGGCGAAGGGCGCGCCGCGAACACGGACGCCGCGGGCGCGGGCGGCGGTGCCGGCTATGTACAGGCAGGCCGGCCCGTCAAGCGTGCAGCGGCTGAGGGAGGTGCGCTCTGATGCCTGAAAATGGTTCTGCGGCGATGTTGTTGCTTCTGGTTGTTCTGCTGATTCCCACGGTGGGCGTCCTCATGGCGCTCACGCCCTTCCTCATGCGCCGCGGCGAGGTGTTCGCCGTCACGGTTCCCACTGCCGCGCAGGACGACCCGTTCGTGAAGTCCCTCAAGCGCCGCTACGCCGCCATGGTCGGTGCGGCCACGGCGGTGCTGACGGCGGCGGGCGTCGCCTGTGCCCTTGCCCGCAACGAGCAGGGAATCGTCTGGATCATGGTGGGCGGCTCCCTTGTGCTTTGCGTGGGCGGTTATGCGCTCATGCTGCGCTACCGCGCGAAGATGCAGGCGCACAAGCGCGCGCAGGGCTGGGTGGCCGAGGCGCAGGAAGCCGTGGCCGTGGTGGGCGAGCAGCCCGTGCCGCGCGCCGTATCGCTCAAATGGAGCTGGCTGTACGTGCCCATCATGCTGGTGACCGCGGCCATTGGCATCGTGGGCTACGACAGCATGCCCGACATGGTGCCCATGCAGATGGGCTTCGACGGCACGGTGAGCCGCTGGGAGCCGAAAGGTCCGGGCATCGTGGCGTTTCCGGTGATCATCCAGGTGTTTCTGGCCGCCTGCATCATGTTCGGCCACTGGAGCATTCTGAAATCGAAGAAGTGGGCCGAACCCGGCGCCCCGGCCACGTCGGCGCTTGCGTATGGCCTGTTCGCCCGTGCGCAGAGCATTTTCTTGGTGGCGACGGGCGTGCTGCTGTCGGCATGCATCGGCCTGACGTTCCAGCTTTCGTCGCTGGGCATGATGACGCTGGGGCAGGCGGGTTTCGTTATGGTGGCGGTGGGCGCGGTGCCCGTTGTGGTTGGCTCCATCGTGCTTGGAGTGGTGTACGGCCAGGCCGGTTCGCGCGTGTTCCGGCGCATGCAGGGTTCCGAACGCCTGTTGGCGGACGACGACGAGCATTGGAAACTGGGCATTTTCTACTGGAACCCCGACGACCCGAGTCTGTTTCTGCCCGAGCGTTTCGGCATAGGCTGGACGATCAATCTGGCCCGTCCCGCCGTGTGGCTCATGATTGCGGCGGGTGTGGCGCTGACGGCGGCCTTCGTCGTGGTCGTGGCCCTGCTCGTGTAGGCCGCGCGACGGCGGGCGGGGTGCGGCGCCGGCAGCGGGTGCGGCGGCGCCGGCATGGCGCGCTTGCAAGCGCCTGCCTGCCCGGTTGCGTTTGGACGTGCCTGTAACCTGTCCGCCATGCGCCGCGGGGATGCGCCTGCGCTATAATCGCCTGCGGACGGCAACGGCGAAGGACGGGTGTGCATGGCGTTTCTGCTGGGATGCGAGAAGGTGCGGGTGGAATTCCCCACGAAGACGGTGTTCGACGGCGTGTCGCTTGGCGTGAACGAGGGCGACCGCATCGGCATCGTGGGGCGCAACGGCGACGGCAAGTCCACGCTGTTGGCGCTGCTGTCGGGCGGGCTGGAGGTGGACGCGGGGCGCGTGCTGAGGAACGGCTCGGTGCGCGTGGGCGTGCTGGGCCAGACCGACGCCCTGGACGACGCCGCCACGGTGGGCCAAGCGCTCGTGGGCGATGCGCCTGAGTACGAGTGGGCGGGAGATGCCCGCGTGCGCGACGTCATTGCCGGCCTTGCGCGCGACATTGCCTGGGACGCGCCGGTGGGCACGCTTTCGGGCGGGCAGCGGCGGCGGGTGGACTTGGCGCGGCTGCTCATGGGCGACTGGGACGTGCTGGCGCTGGACGAGCCGACGAACCACTTGGACGTGCGCGCCATCACGTGGCTGGCCGGCCACCTGAAAGGCCGCTGGAAGCAAGGCGCGGGCGCGCTTCTGGTGGTCACGCACGACCGCTGGTTTCTGGACGAGGTGTGCACGGCCATGTGGGAAGTGCACGACCGGCAGGTGGAGCCGTTCGAGGGAGGCTTTTCCGCCTACATCATGCAGCGGGTGGAGCGCGATAGGCTGGCGGCGCTGGCCGAGCAGAAGCGCCAGAACGCCCTGCGCCGCGAACTGGCTTGGCTTTCGCGCGGGGCGCGGGCGCGCGCCACGAAGCCGAAGTTCCACGTGGCCGCCGCCCAGGCGCTCATTGCCGACGTGCCGCCCCTGCGCGACGAGTTGGAACTCAAGCGCATGGCCATGGCGCGCTTGGGCAAGCAGGTGGTGGACCTGGAGCGGGTGACGGTGCGCTTCGGCGGCGCGGACGGCTCTTCCCGCACGGTACTCGACGGCGTGGACTGGATCATCGGCCCGGGGGACCGCTACGGCATCGTCGGCGAGAACGGCGCGGGCAAGACGACGCTTTTGCAGGTGGTGCAAGGCGTGCGGCCGCCTGACGCGGGCCGGGCGAAAATCGGCCAGACCGTGCGCTTCGCCGTGCTGTCGCAGCACTTGGACGACCTCGCGCGCTTCGGCGACGACCGCGTGCGGCAGGTGATCGGTCGCTACAGCCGCCGCACCATGCTCGACGGCAAGGAGGCGACCCCGGCGCAGCTGCTGGAGCGGCTGGGCTTTTCGCGCGACGACCTCAACGAGCCGGTGTGCGACCTGTCGGGCGGGCAGAAGCGCCGCCTGGCGCTCATGCTCATCCTGCTGGACGAGCCGAACGTGCTGGTGCTCGACGAGCCGGGCAACGACTTGGACACCGACATGCTGGCCGTGGTGGAGGACTTGCTGGACGGCTGGCCGGGCACGCTGCTTCTGGTCACGCACGACCGCTACCTCATGGAGCGCGTGACTGACCACCAGTTTGCGCTCGTAGACGGCAAGCTGCGCCACCTTCCGGGCGGCGTGGGGGAGTACTTGAAGCTGATGGACGAACGGGAGGCGACCCGGCCCAGCGACCGCCTGCAGATGCGCAGCCGCTCGGACGGCCCTGCCCGCACGAAGCGTCCGCAGGACGCTTCGGCCCGCGCGGAACTCGCCGGGCGCGCGCCTTCCGGCGAGCGCCCGGCGGCTGGAGCCGGGCCGTCGCCTTCCGCTTCGGGCGCGCCCGCCGACGGCGCCCGCCCGCAGCTTTCCGGCGGCGAGCAGCGCGCGCTGCGCAAGCTCATGCAGTCCAACGAGCGCAAGATAGAGACGCTGAACGGGAAGCTGGAGGCCGTGCGCGCCCAGATGGCCGCCGCCGACCCCGCCGACTTCGTGGCCCTTGGCGACCTTCAATCCCAGGTCAACGACCTGCAATCCCAAGTGGGCGCCTTGGAGGAGGAATGGATGGAGGCCGCCGAGCAACTGGGGGAATAAAACGCCGGGATGCCTGCGGTGCCGGTTGAGGCCTGCGTGGCGTCGGCGGGCGTTTCGTCGATGCCTGCCGTTTCGAAAGTGCGTTTGCGCTGCAAAACGCTTTCTGCGTCCTGTGCCCTGTGCTGGCGCGGTTACCGGCTGTTCTTGGCGTTGCCGTGCGGCCACGGGTCGCTTTCCGCGGCGTCGCCTTGCGCGTACTTCAGCCACGCATCCTCTTGGCGCGCTTCGGCAACCCAGTCGTCCTTCGACTTCGACGCCACGCTACCCACCAGCCATACGACGGCGCAGAGCACGCCGCCCACCACGAAGGCGATCCAGCTGACGGCGAAGCCGCCCTGGCCGGTGCGGATGGCGTCTTTCACGGCAGACTTGTCCAGGCCGTGCCAGCCTCCCGCCTGGTCGATCAGCGGCACGACGCCCCACACCAGAAACACCACGAGCGCCAGCAGCATGATGGTGCCGCACAGGGCGCCCATGAGGTGTTCGGCGCGCACCTGCTCGGGCGACTTCACCACGGCGTTCGGCGGCAGGTTGGCGCCCAAGTCGTCACGCCGTGCGATGTAGGTGAGTTCGGACAGGTCGTACTTCGACTTCTGCATGCCCGCCCACACGAGCAGCCCCACGGCAACGGCAAGCACGACCATGAACAGAGCTGCGAGCGCATCGTCTACCACCAGGCCGAACGCCACAAGGCCGTCGTCTTCCGGCGCGAGCCCAACAAGGAAGATCACGTCCAGCAGGACAAGCCCCACGCCCGCCGTCACCAAAAGGGGGAAGCGTCGGCTGGCGCGCTCCAGCGTGCGTTCGTCGTAGCGCGGTTCGATGGCGGGGTTGCGGCGCTTGAACTCGTGATGGGCAAGGCCTCCCGCCACGAGTGCGGTTGCGCCTATTGCCACGAACGACAGGAGCAGGACCGCCTGCAGGTTGTCGGGAAGCCGCAGCGCCTCCGCGATGCCGGCGGCGCCCACGCCCAAAAGGACGCACATGACGCCGGCGACGATGGACGCGTCGAAGCGGTTCATGTGGCGGTTGTAGCGTTCGGTGTCGCCCTCCTTCGCAATGCTCACGGCGCCGCGCACGAGGTCGTCCATGCTCACGCGGAACAGGTCGCACAGCGCCAGCAGCTTGTCCATTTCTGGGTAGTTCGTGCCGGCTTCCCACTTGCCAACGGTTTGGCGGGAAACGCCCAGCTGCTCGGCAAGCTCTTCTTGCGTGACGCCGTAGTGCTGGCGCAGGTACACGAGGTTTTCGGCAAAGCTCATGCGGGGTCCCTTCTTCATGGTTGGATGTATCATACCCGAACCGCCGCTTGGCCAAGGCGGCTCGTCCGCGGTTCCCATGATGCGGTTGCGGGGACGCGCGCTCCACCAACTTGGGCGCGCGTTCGGCGCTTTTTCGCGCACGCTCAGGTTGCGTTGCCTGCCATCAGGGGGTTTGAGGGATGGAGTCATGGGGTCGGGGGGTTGGAGGGGTTTGGAAGGGCGGTGCCGCAGAACTGGGGGCGCGGGATGGGGGTGGCATCGCAAAACCAAGGGTTTGGGGGGGATGGTGCCACAAAATTGCCGATTCCTGCATAGTGAAAGCTCCCTTGCGCGCGCCACCGGGTTTTCGAAATACGAGCGCGTTGCTGATCAGGCGATCCTTTGCAAGGTGAATGGGATGGCGCGGCCACAAGAAGGGCGAAATGCAGGAATCGACGGTTTTGTGGCGAGTTCTGGCGGGTTGAGGAAGGTTGCGGTGGGTTGAGGCGGATCGCTGCAGGTTGCGGCAAGTTGGGATGGGTGAAGAGGGCCGAGGCGGATTGAGGGGGGGTGATGAGTGTCGAGGGGGCCGAATCCGGTTGACGGGGCGGGACGGGCGCGGTATGCTGCCCGCATCGTCGGGAGGCCCGAGGGATTTGGGGAAGCGGGGCCGCCGAACTTGGCGGTGCAGGCGATGCGCCTGTGGCGTCGGCGAGCCGAACGGGATCGGGCGGTTGCGGCGCAGGCGGCTTTGGCCCAGGCGGGCTCCGTCGCAGGTGGCCTTGTGCTGCAAGCGAGCAGCCTTGGCGCAGGTGGCGCGTCGGCTGCGTGCGGGACGCGCGGGAAGCGAGAGACGGGCGGGTGCGCCCATGGGGACGGCATGCTTACAGATTTGGTAGTGTGGTACCTGTTCCTTGGCGGGACGGGCGCTGGGCTGCTGCTGGTTGCGGCCGTTTTCGAGATGCTTTCCCCGCAGGCGGTGGATGGCGTTTGCGCACGGGCCGGCCGGTACGCGCCGCGCCCTGCCTATCGCCGGTTCTTCGGCCCGGCCTATGGCGTCGGCACTGCCGCCGTGCTGCTGGGCATGCTGTGCCTGCTGCTTGACCTCGGGCGTGCCGACCGGGCGCTTTCCCTTTTCCTGCAGCCGGTGCCCTCGTTCATTTCGGTGGGCGCGTATGCGCTGGTTGCGCTCGTCGTGCTTTCCGCCTTGCTGGCGGCGGTTTGGACGTTCGGGGTCGAAGGCTTCCGGGTGGCGTTCGTGCGGGTGGTGCGCGTGCTGGTGGTTGCCGTGGCGGGCGTGGTCGTGGCCTACACGGGGTTGTTCCTCGCGAGCATGCCGGCCGTGCCGCTGTGGGCGTCGCCGTGGCTGCCGCCGCTGTTCGTGGCGTCGGCGCTGTCGTGCGGCTGCGCGCTTCTGGCGTGCACGTGCGTGCTGACCGGCTCGGGCGAGGAATTCGCCTCCACGCTGCGGCGGGTGCAGAAGGCCGACGTGGCGGCGATTGCGTGCGAGCTGGCAGTGCTTGCGGCGTTCGGCATTGCGGCCTTGGGCGGAAGCGAGACGGCACGCCTTTCCATGGAGCGTCTCGTGGCGGGCGACCTCGCTCCTGCGTTCTGGGGCGCCGTCGTGGCGCTTGGCCTTGTGGCGCCCGGTGCGTGCGAGGCGTTCGGCAAGCGGGTGTCTGCCCGCGTTGCCGTTTTCGCGTGCGCCTTCGTTTTGGTCGGCGGGTTCTTTCTGCGCTGGTGCATTGCGCAGGCGGGCATGCCCCCCGACTTGGTTGCGTCCACCATGGTGGCTCTTGGGATACAATGAGGGGGTCCGCATGAAAGGGCCCTCCGGCGCACCGGCGCGCGTCTGCCTGCGGCGGTGCGGCGCGGGGTGGGACGGTGGCGGGTTGCTGGGGTCCTCCCCCGCGGCGTTGGAAGGGGCGGGCCCGCGGCAGGCTGCCGTGGGCGGAACGGGCCGGCGGCGGGTTGCCGAAAGCGTAACGGCCCGCGGCGGCGTAGGGTGGAATGGAACGGTTGCCAAGGAGCAGGGCGGAACGGCGTGGTATTGTTCGAAGTAGACAAAGAAAGCGACTTGCCCATTTGGGTGCAGCTGCGCAACCGGCTGGTCTACCTGATCACGACGGGGTATTTCAAGCCGGGCGAGAAGCTGCCCACCGTGCGCGGGCTGGCGGCCGAGATTTCCATCAATTTCAACACGGTGAACAGGGCCTATATCAGCTTGGTCGATGAAGGCTACATAGATTCGAAGCCGGGGCGCGGCGCCATCGTGCGCGAGATCGGGGAAGAGAAGAGCGAGAAGTTCGAATCGGTGGACGTGCTCATAGAGGACTGCGTCGATGCCTGCCTGGCCATGGGGCTTTCGTTCGACGACGTGAACAAGCGCGTCAAGAAGAAGCTGCGGGAAATGGAGCGGAGCAGGAGCGGCAGCTAGCGCGCGGGCGCGGCGGCGGGGGCGGAGCGGTTGCAGCCCCGGCGGGTGCGCGGGTGGCGGGGGCGGAGCGGTTGCGGCAGCTAGTGCGCGCGCGGCGGTGGATTGTGGCAGGCGTGCAGGTGCATCGCCATAGGCCATGCGGGTGGCGGGTTGCATCTGGCCGACTACATGAAGCGTGCGGGTGCAGGGCCGCAGCGGCGGGCGCCCCGCGTGCGGTCGCGGCGGCTGCAGCGTGTGGGCAACCGCCGAGAGCCACACGGTAGGACACACGGATGCGGGGGGAGTGCGGAATGACGCGAAAGAGGGAAAGCGACATGAGGGACGGGAAAGCGGCCCCCAAGGAAAAGGGGCGCCACGGCGTCGTGGCCGAGACGCAGGTGCTGGAAACCGACCGGGTGGCGTCGCGCGCCGGGGCGCTCATCTTCGCCATTGCCCTGTTCGTTTTGGTGTTCGCGCTGGTGATGGGCGCGTGGTGGCTGGCGTTCGCCGCGTTCGACGTCGTGGGCGTGGGCGTGTCTTTGGTTGTTGCGTGGCTGGCCATTTCCACGGTGCACATCGCGCAGCAATGGGAGAGGATCGTGGTGTTGCGGTTCGGCCGGTTCAGCCGCGTGTCGGGCCCGGGCTTGGTGTTCACGTTCCCCATTGTGGAGCACTGCGCCCTGTCGGTGGACATGCGCACGCGCTCGGTGCCCTTCGGCGCGAAGGAGACCCTGACGGCCGACCTCATCCCGCTCGACATCGACGCTGTGTTGTACTGGATGGTGTGGGACGCCGAGAAGGCGTGCATGGAAATCAACAACTACAGCCTGGCCGTCCAGTTGGCCGCGCAGACGGCGCTGCGCGACGCGATCGGCCGCTCGAGCGTGGCCGAGATCACCATCCGCCGCAACCAGTTGGACAAGGAGCTGACCGAGGTGCTCGACGCGAAGACCTCGGAATGGGGCATCACCGTCATGTCGGTGGAGATCCGCGACATCGTGGTGCCCGAGGCGCTGCAGGAGGCCATGTCGCTCGAGGCGCAGGCCGAGCAGCGGAAGAAGGCGCGCATCATCCTCATGGAAGCCGAACAGGCCATTTCCGAAATGGCTTCCGAGGTGGGGAAGACCTACGACGGCAACGAGAACGCGCTGGCCATCCGGCGGATGCACCTGCTGTACGAGAGCGTGCGGGACACGGGCGGCACCATCGTGCTGCCGAGTTCGTTCGCGGAGGGCTTCGGCGACGTGTTTCCCGACGACGTGAGCAAGATCGTGGGGAAGTAGGGCGCGGGGTTGCCGCCGTACGCCCTGCCGCGGCCCTGCCCGCGCCGCTGGTCATGCACCCGGCCCGCCCGCGCCGCCGGCCGTGCGCCCACGCGCGGTCCTGCCCGCGCCGTTGGCCATGCACCCGGCCCGCCCGCCCCGTCTTGTGCCGCCGCCCACCGTCGGTTCGCGCGGTCGGCCCGTCTTGCGCGCTGCCCACCGTCGGCCCGCGCGAAAATTATTCCTAAAATAAAATAAATGCTGTCGAAAGTTGTCCTAGTATAAATCTTGATTGTACTAGGACAACTTGCTATTGTACGCACAAAGGGATTTTGGCCAATTCTCTGGAGACGTTGTAGGGGAATATCCTCGGGGATGGGGTATGCGCTCGGAGACGCATCGTACGTCGAGGCCGTCTGGGGGATGTTCCGGCATGAATCGAGGAGGAGAAATGTCGGGAGCGAATAGCCCACAGGGTGGGTTTACTCGTAGAAGCTTTCTCAAATCAACGGCGGCCGTTGCAGGCGCTGCAGCGGTGGCGGGTGCTGCCGCCCCGGCTTTGACGGCGCTGGCGCAAGAGGACGCGGCTGCCGATGCCCAAGAAGAATACACCGCCCGCAGCGGCTGCCGCGGCAACTGCGGAAGCCGTTGCCCGCTGAAGGTGACGGTGCGCAAGGGCCGCGTGGTCAAGGCCACGGCAAGCGACTATCCGGAAGAGGACGCGCACCGTCGGCGCATCTGCGTCAAGGGCTTCGCCCAGCCCCAGCGCGTGTACGACCCCGACCGCCTGAAGTACCCCTTGAAGCGCGTCGAGGGCACGGAGCGTGGCGCGGGCGAGTGGGAGCGCATCGAGTGGGACGACGCCATTGCGCTTCTGGCTGAGAAGATCGGCGCGTCGGTGGAGCAGTACGGCGGAACGTCGGTGGCATTCTGGTCGTCGTATGGGTCGTATGGCGTGCTGAACGGCGCCATGGGCGGCTCCCGCTCGATGGCCTACGGGCGCATGTCCACCGCGCTCGGCGCAACCATTCTGGGTGCGGGCGCCGATCAGGCCCAGCTGCACGCGCAGAGCACGCTTCTGGGCATCAACGGCAACGACTTCGTGGACGCCGCCAACGCGAAGACCATCATCAGCTGGGGCGGCAACCCCGCCGAGGCCTACGTGCACGCCTGGCAGTTCGTGTGCGAGGCGCGTGAGAAGGGCGCCAAGCTCATCACCATCGATCCGCAGTTCACCGCGTCGGCCATGCATTCCGACATGTACGTGCCCGTGCGTCCCGGCACCGACGGCGCCATGATGCTGGCAATGGCGAACTACATCTGGGACAACGGCTTGGCCGACGAGGACTTCCTGAAGAACAACACCGTCGCCCCGTTCCTGGTGAAGGAGGACGGCACCTACCTCCACATGAGCGACTTGGGCGTTCCCGCCACGGAAGGTCCGCTGAACGCCTACGGCATGCCGACGGTCATCGACCCGGTGTGCGTGTGGGACGAGGCGGCCGGCGCTGCGGTGGCATGCGACGAGGCGACGTCGTTCGCGCTCGAGGGCACGTTCGACGTGCAGGGCATCGCGGTCGAGCCGTGCCTGCAGCACGTTTTGAAATCCATCGAGGAATACACCATCGACAAGGCTGCCGAGATCTGCGACGTCCCGGCTTCCCAGATCGAGGAACTGGCGCGCGTGTACGCCACGGAAGGCCCCGTGTACGTGATGACGTTCCAAGGCCTGGGCCATCACGCGAATTCGCACCACAACTACAAGAACCTCGCGCTCATTGCGGCCCTCACCGGCAATGCGGGCAAACCCGGCGCCTCCATTTGCGGCAACCCGTCGTGCGGCATGCTCGGGTTCAACGCGAGGGCCTACATGCTGGGCCAGTCGGGGCCGAGCCTGTGCGGCATGTACCTCCCGCAGCTCGTGGAGACGAAGAAGTGGGGGCAGACGCCCGTGGACATCCACGTGCTGTGGTGCCACAACGGCAACATGCTGTCGTGCGAGTCGGGCCGTCAGGAACTCATCGAGGCGGTGAAGAAGATCGACTTCGTGGTCGCCGTCGATGTGAACATGACCGACACCACCCAGTGGGCCGACCTCGTGCTTCCCATTCCCCACTCGTTCGAGACGCTGGACGTGGACCCCGTGTGTTCGACGCCGTACCCGCAGGTGTACCAGAAAGTGGTCGATCCGCTGTACGAGTGCAAGAGCGACCTCGACATCATGCGCGAGCTGGCGGCGGCATTGAAGATGGACTTCATGTTTGGCGATGCGACCGACGACGACCTCATTTCCGAGGCCATCGACACCGCGGCCAACGTCGCCGGCGGCTGCAGCTGGAACGACCTCAAGTCGGGCGAGATGGTGCGCAACTACAGCTACACCGACGCGTCCATGATTGCCAAGTTCGGCACCAAGGAAAGCGCGCGCCTGAAGTTCTACTTGGAAGCGCCCACGCCGCGCAACGACTGGGGCCAGGAAGTGGCCGACTACGAGAAGCGCCCCTATTACGAGCCCGCCAACGAGGCGTACTGGGAAAACCCGCTGCGCGAGAAGTATCCGCTCATGGGCTGCAGCGAGCACAACAAGTACCACGTGCATTCGCAGCTTGCCTACACGCCGGTCATCCGCGAGATAGAACCCGAGCCGCTCATCAAGATCAACGCCACCGACGCGGCCGAGCGCGGCATCCAGCAGGGCGACGTCGTGCGCGCCTACAACGACCACGGCTACGTGGTGCTGAAGGCGCTCGTGACCGAGGGCATCAAGCCGGGCGTCGTTTCCATTCCCCACGGGTGGCAGGCCGACCAGTTCATCGAGGGGCATGCGCAGGACCTCACCAACATATACATGAACGACTTCTGCTCGAACAGTGCGTTCTACGACTTCCTGTGCCAGGTTGAGAAGTACGAGGGAGGTGTCCAATAATGGCCCACTATGGCATGACGATAGACACGAGGCGCTGCGTTGGCTGCAACGCCTGCACGGTTGCCTGCAAAATGGCCAACAACGTTCCCGAAGGCATTTTCTGGACGCGTGCCCTGACCGAGGGCGGGGACGCCATGGACACGCCCGCGGGTTCGTACCCCGACGTGAGCATGCGTTACGTGACGGTGGGCTGCCAGCATTGCGAGAACCCCGCCTGCGTGAAGGTGTGTCCGGTGGGCGCCACCTACAAGGACCCGGAGACGGGCGTGGTGCGCCAGGACTACGACAAGTGCATCGGCTGCCGCATGTGCATGAGCGCCTGCCCCTACACCGGCGTGCGCAGCTTCAACTGGGACGAGCCGAGCTATCCCGTGGACTTCGCCACGGGCGACGCCGACGTGCCGACGCACCAGAAGCACGTGGTGGAGAAGTGCACGTTCTGCTACCAGCGCATCACGAAGGGCGAAGTTCCCGCCTGCATGGACCTGTGCCCCGCGCGGGCGCGCCACTGGGGCGATTTCGACGACCCGGATTCGGAAGTGTCGAAGCTGGTGGCGTCGCGCGAGTACATTCAGCTGCTACCTGAAATGGGCACCAAGCCCTCGGTCTACTACCTCGTCTAGCGGAAGGGAGAGAGACATGTCTGAAAACGTGCAGGCGGCTCCCGCCGCCGGGGCCTCTGCGGCTCGAAGCGGGGAAGGGCGCGACGTCGCGGCCGGCCGGGGCGCGGCCCCCGCGAAACGCGGCTCCCAGGGGGGCCGCGGCCTGACCGTCGGCATCGGCGTGGGCGCGGTGCTCGCGGTGGTGGGCATCGCCCTTTGGGTCATGCAGCTTGCAGGCGGCATGGGCCAGACGGCCATGCGCAACCTCGATTCCTGGGGCCTCTACATCACGTGCTTCATGTTCTTCGTGGGCCTCTCGGCC
>CAJFUR010000114.1 GCA_904420215.1 uncultured Eggerthellaceae bacterium | reverse complement strand
TGGTGGGAGCGCTAGGATTCGAACCTAGGTAGGCATAGCCAACGGGTTTACAGCCCGTCCCCTTTAGCCACTCGGGCACACTCCCATAGCCGACACGTGATTCATGTGTATTTGTCAAGCTGCTGCCTGCGCGCAAATCGAACCCTAACGCGCGAGCAGATGAATAATACGCTAGCGCATCCCGCCTGTCAACCGTTTACACGCCCCCGGGCGTGTCTTCATGATTCCTCCCGATTCGCAGCGCAGGCGGGCAACGCAAACGGGCGCCTACCCGTGGCATTCCGCCAAGGCAGGCGCCCGCCGCTGCAACCGCAATCAAACTGCCGCGATGGCGGCTTGCTTTATGCTTTTATGCTTGCCTTATTATATGGGTCTTATATGGGTCCGTCTTCCTTATACATGTTCATCTTCCTTATACATGTTCATCTTCCTTATTGAGGCTTGCTGCGTGGACTTGCCGCATGCGCGCATCGCATGGGTTCGCCGCCCTGCCATCGCCGTCGGACACATCGTTTCCCGAACGCTCCCGGGCGCGCAATGCCCTCCCGGGAGCGTTCGGGAGGAAGTGCCGATTTTCATGGCGCTGGCGATGCCTGCGGCATCCCAGACGACTCAGCGGCGTCCGGCAGCAAGGTCAGCGTTTATGGCACTTCGATGGCAAGGCTGTCCTGCAGGGCATTTCGGGTTTCGGCGACGAGCCTGCCTTTGCGGCGCTCGGGTGACGAGCCTGACGTTTATGGCGTTCGGGTGGCGAGGCTGACGTTTATGGCACGGTTTACGACCCTCTGGGCGGCACCCTCGAGCAACTTGCATGCATACCCCCAGTTCGCAGAAATTCCCCTCATGCGCAAGCGTCACTTGGAGTGCCATAAACGGCATCCTCGCCACCATAAAAGACAGACTCGTCGCTCGAATGCCATAAAAGGCAGCCTCGCCACCCGAACGCCGCGAACGCGAACGCCCGCCCCGCCCGCCATGGAGGCATCGCCCGGCCTTACGGGAACTGCGGGAGCGCCCGCCCCGCAGAATGCCGCACGCAGCCGTGCGGCATTCTGCGACATCTAGCTGATCTGGGGCCATAATCTGGGTTCAAGTTGATCTGGGTTCATCATCCGAGCTCAAGCCGATCCGGGTTCATGATCTGGATTCATGATCTGGGTTCAAGCCGATCTGGGTTTATCATCCGGGTCCAAGCTGATCTGGGTTTATGAAGCGTGTCCACACGGTTTTTTGCTCGCCTGCAAGATCATGGTATCATGTTTCAAGCTTGTTTCGAACGCACCACCATGCTCAATCGAGGAGGAACCTAATTGAACGAGCATACCAACGTACTCAGCAGACGAGCATTCATGGGCGGCAGCGCCGTGTTCGCGCTCTCCCTTTTCCTGAGTCCTGCCTCTGCCTACGGCGTGACGGCAGCCGAGAAGCAGGCCGAGGCCGAGGCCGCGCTCGCTTCCCTGAACGCCATGGAAACGAAGCTCGACGAGGCCGAGGCGGCCTACCACACCGCCGTTGCCGAGCAGGAGGACGCGCAGGCGAAGATGGACGAGGCGCAGGCCCGCATCGACGAAGTGAATGCCCAATTGGCCGAGGTTCAAGAGCGTCTGGGCTCGCGTGCGCGCAGCATGTACCGCTCGGGTTCCACCACGTTCATCGATTTCCTTCTGGGCGCCTCCACGTTCCAAGAATTCACGCAGAACTGGAACATCCTCAATCAGGTGAACCAGAACGACGCCGACATGGTGCAGCAGTCCAAGGACCTGCGCAGCGAGATAGAGGCCCAGAAGGCCGAATATGCGGCTCAGGAGCAGGTTGCCGCCGAAAAGGCCGCGGAAGCCCTATCCATCAAGGAAGAGGCCGAGGCCACCGTGGCAGCCATGCAGGAAACCTACAACAGCCTGAGCGCCGAAGCCGCGCAGCTGCTGGAAGAGGAGCGCGCAGCGCGCGAGGCGGCCGAGGCCGCGGAAGCTGCCCGCCGCGCGGAAGAGTCGGCCCAGCAGGCCCAAGACCAGCAGCAAGGCGGCACGGGCGGCGGCGGCACAGGTGGTGGCGGCGGCACAGGTGGCGGCAACAGCGGTGGCGGGCAGCCCGCCTGGCAGGGCAGCGACCCGTACGACCGCGCCTGCAGCTACATCGGCAACGCGTCCTACGTGTGGGGGGAATGCAGCCCGGGGGCGTTCGACTGCTCCGGGTTCGTGTCCTACTGCCTGACCGGGCGGTACCAACGCGTCGGGACGACGTACACGTTCATGGAGTGGCCGCAGGTGAGCGACCCACAGCCGGGCGACGTGTGCACGAACTGGTCGCATTGCGGCATCTACGCCGGCGGTGGGCAGATGATCCACTGCTCCAGCTCGTACAACAACGTCGTGCGGGCAAACATGCACAGCGGCATGATCATCGTGCGTCCGCCTTGGTAGGCCACGGCGCCGAAAGCAAACGCACGCGACCCCCGCGGCTTCGGCCAAAGGGGTCGCTTCGCATGGGGAGCGCGAACGGAAGGAGACGCCATGCGCATCCACGTCGATCTGGAAAACGGCCTTCTGCCCGACCGCTACGGCAAGTACGCCCCCGTCGAGAACCTGATCGAGGGGCATCCGTGCGTCTCCTTCCCCATTCGGGTTGACGACGTGCCGCAGGGCGCCCAGACGCTCGCGCTCACCTTTTTGGACTGGGATGCCATACCGGTGGGCGGCTTTTGCTGGATCCACTGGATCGCCTGCAACTTCCCCGCCGACACCGCGCTCATCCCCGAGAACGCCAGCGCGTCGGGCGCGGTGCCGTGCGTGCAGGGGTCGAACAGCGACTTCTCGCCCTTCGCCGGCGGGCACGCCGACCCGCGCATCATCCACCGCTACGCCGGCCCTTTCCCGCCCGACAAGACGCACGAGTACACGTTGACGGTCTACGCGCTCGATTGTACACTGGACCTGCAGGAAGGCTACTACCTGAACGAGTTTCGCCGTGCCATCCGCGGCCATGTGCTGGAAAGCGCCGTGCTCGAACTGCCCAGCCGCGCCTAGCCGCCCCGCGCCTCCCGCCGCATCCGCCGCCATGCCCGCCCGGCAACGCGTCACGCACCCCTTGGAACCCGTCTTCGACGCGCGTTCGCGCGCGCTCGTGCTGGGCACCATGCCCTCGCCCGCGTCGCGCGCCGCGGGGTTCTACTACGGACACCCGCAGAACCGTTTCTGGAAAGTGCTCGCCACCCTGTTCGAGGAACCGGAGCCGACCGGCACAGACGGGCGCGCCGCGTTCCTGCTCGCCCACCGCATTGCCGTGTGGGACGTGCTTTCCGCCTGCGACATAGAGGGAGCCTCCGACGCGAGCATCGCGGGCGCTGTGCCGAACGACCTGCGCGTGGTGGCCGACGCGGCGCCCCTCGAGGCGGTGTTCACCACCGGCGCGAAGGCCGCGGCCCTCTACCGGCGCCTGTGCGCGGCGCAACTTCCCGCCCTGCCACATGTGGCCCTCCCCTCCACCAGCCCCGCCAACGCCCGCATGCGCCTGCCCGACCTCGTGGCCGCCTACGCCCCGCTGAAAGCCGCCGTCTCGTAGGGAGGGGCGGGGGGGCCACGCCTCACCGCTGCCACGCCGCGACGCCCGCGCTGCGCCCCCGCGCGGCAGCGCGGCAGCGCAGCCCTCCGCACCGGCACGTCTTCCGCCCGCCTGCTGCACCCCCATGCCCCACCAGCACGGCAGTCTTCCGCGCGTCTACGCGCGCGTGCCAACCCCGCTCCCATTCGACCGCCCTGCGTCGGCCCCATTTCCACACCTCCCTCCGCGCCCCACACGGACACCTCGCCCCCCGCCCGCCTCCCCTTCGCATACCCCCATGTCGCCTGTGCTTTTTGTCGCGTTTGCCGGCGGGAGGGGCCCGGACGGCCCGCATGGTGGTACGGTGGAAGGCGTCACGCAACGACACGCAATGTCACGCAACACGAACGGCGAAAGGGAGCACCGACATGCCAAGCATTTCCACCATGAACAAAGACGAACTCCGCAGCTGCCTCACGCAGCTGCGGGAGGAACACGCCGGCTTTGCGGCCAAGGGGCTGGCCCTGAACATGGCGCGGGGCAAGCCCGGCGCCGACCAGCTGGACTTGAGCATGCCCCTGCTTTCCGCCGTGGCCGACGGGGACGGCTGCCGCGCCGAGGACGGCACCGACTGCCGCAACTACGGGGTGCTGGACGGCCTTCCCGAGGCGAAGCGCCTCATGGCCGCCATGCTCGACGACGCCCCCGAAAACGTGGTGGTAGGCGGCAACTCCAGCCTCTCGCTCATGTACGAGTGCGTCGCGCGCTGCTGGAACTTCGGCACGCTGGGGTCGCAGCCCTGGTGCAAGCTCGACGAGGTGAAATGGCTGTGCCCGGTGCCCGGCTACGACCGGCACTTCGGCGTGACCGAGGCGTTCGGCATCCGCATGGTGCCCGTTCCCATGACCGCGGACGGCCCGGACATGAACGAAGTGGAGCGCCTGGTGGCCAACGACGCGAGCGTGAAGGGCATCTGGTGCGTGCCGAAGTACGCCAACCCCAACGGCGCCACCTACTCCGACGAGACTGTGCGGCACCTGGCCGCCATGCCGTGCGCGGCGGAGGACTTCCGCATCTTCTGGGACAACGCCTACTGCGTGCACCACCTGTACGACGACGCCGCCGAACAGGACCAAGTGCTCGACATCGGCGCGGCATGCCGCGAGGCCGGCAACCCGCACCGCTACTTCAAGTTCGCCTCCACCTCCAAAGTGACGCTTCCCGGCGCCGGCGTTGCGGCCTTGGCCGCCAGCCCGGAAAACGTCGCCGAAATCAAGAAGCGCATGGGCGTGGGCACCATCGGCCACGACAAGATCAACCAGCTGCGGCACGTGCGTTTCCTGAAGGACGCCGACGGCATCGCCGCGCACATGGCCAAGCACGCCGCCATCTTGCGTCCGAAGTTCGAACTGGTGCTGCGCAAGCTGGACGAGGGGCTTTCCAACGTGGAGGGCTGCTCGTGGTCGCGCCCGCGCGGCGGCTACTTCATCCTGCTCAACGCGCCCGAGGGCACGGCCAGGCGCATTGTGGAACTGGCGAAAGAGGCGGGCGTCACCATGACGGGCGCCGGCGCCACGTGGCCCTACAAGCAGGACCCGCACGACAGCGACATCCGCATCGCCCCCACCCTGCCCCCGCTTGCGGAGCTGGACGCGGCCATGGACGTGTTTCTATGCTGCGTGAAGATCGCCTGCGCGGAGAAGCTGCTCGCACAGTAGGGCGGGACGCGCAGGCGACGGGATCGGGATGCCGGTGCGCGGACGGCAGCACCGGCCCCGCGCCCGCGCGCGGCCCCGCAAACGCCGCGAATCCGCCATGGATGCACGACGGCCCGCTCGGACGAGCGGGCCGTTCCTTGTTTCGCCGACCGCAGGGTGCCTATGCGCGTGCTTGCACTCCGAACATGCCTGACACGCCTGCCGCCCCTACGCGCTCGCCCCGTCCAAGCGGCTCAGGGCCACTTCGCGCACATAGGGGGCGCCGTCGCTCCCGGGTTCCACGACGTTCCAGCCGATGCCCAGTTCCGCCTGCGGCACCCGTTCCTGCACACCGCGCGCGAACTCGCGCGGGAAGGCCACGGAGGGGATGTCGGAATCCAGCGAGACGCGCTCGGCCTCCACGCCAAGGCCCTCCAGTGCGGCCCGGACGGGCGCCACGTCGTCGCCGAACGCCTTGGCGCACTTCAGGAAGTAGTCCGCGGCGTCGAAGTCCAGCCACGCGTGCGCCTTCCGGAAACGCGCATCGAGATTGAACAGCTTGTTCTGCTGGAATATCTGCCCGGTGTGCTTGTTGTCGAGCGAGCAGTAGTGCACGCCCAGCGAAAGGCCGGCTTCGCGCGCGAACGCGAGCAGCGCCAGACCCTCCGATTCGCTGCCGGCCACGGGCAGGCCGCCCGCGTACCAGTAGTTGTAGGGGATGACGTAGGGGTTTTTCCGCAGGCGGAAGCCGCGGCTGGCAAAGGCCTCGGCGTTCGCCAGCGGGAAGCAGAACTCCAGCAGGTTGATGCCCCGCACCCCTTCGGCATCCAGGCGCCGGAGCAGGCCCTTCATGTCCTGAAGCGTGCCGGGGACGACGGGCATCTCCACCATGACGTCGGGAAGGGCCGCCACGGCCGCGGCCATGCGGTCGAACGGCGCGCGGTCGAAGCCGCCCCCGTCGGCCGGCTTCGCGCTGAAACGCACCTCGTCCAGCCCGCCTGCGGCCAACGCCTGCAGGAACCCGTCGTCGAGGCCGTCGCCGCTCGTGTACATGCGCACGTGGACGCCGGGGTAGAGTTCCTTGGCGACGCGGAGGAAGTCGAGCACCTCTGGCTGGTGCAGGCACGGCTCGCCCCCGGTCACCGCCAAGTGGCGGAAGCGCGCGCCGGAAGCGTGGGCCTGCCGCAGCTCGCCGGCCATGTCGCGTACGTGCGTGCGGTGGTACTCGTAGTCCTCCTGATTGGGGTTGAAGCAGAAGTAGCACGAGCGCGTGCAGGCGAGCGACGCGAAGAAGGTGGCCGTTTCCTCGCCCGTGCGGCACGCCTTGCACGCCGGGGAAATCCACCCCGACCACAGGCTGGCCCCGCCGTTCTCGCAATGCTCGCAAGCGGCCTGGGAGCGCAGCGCGCGGGGCGCGGCCTCCCCTTCCTCGAAAGGCAGGCCGAATTGCACGGCCGCCTTTTCGAAGTCGCGCGCCACCTCGTCGAACGCCGCCGCATACCCGTCAAAGTCCATCGAAACGCCCCTTTCGCGGCGGGCGGCCGCGCGCCTACGCCAGCCACTCGCCGAGCGAGTCCCTGTCCTCGCGGGCCATTGCCGCCGCGAAGGCGGCGAAGCGGGGATACAGCAGGTTCGTCTTCGACCGGCGCATCCCCTCGGCCCACGTGTCCACCCACGTGAGGACGTGTTCCTCTAGAAACCTCTTCTGCATGCGCATCAGGCGCATGCATTCGGCCCCGTCGCCCGACCCACGGGCGGCTGCGGCCGCATGCGACGTCTTGGCGAGGAAGTCCGCCATGATGGCGATGTGGTCATCGGCCACCCGCGGGTAAGCCGCCGCCTGAAACCCTTCCTCCTTGTAGACGCCGCGCACGGCGAGCGTCACCGCGTTGAAGATGGTTCCCTCGCCGGGTAAACGATAGCACGACGACCACGGCGGGGCAACCAGCGTTCCCGGCCCGAGGAAAAGCCGCGTGTACTCGCTGCGGACGGCCGACACGAGGGCCTCCCCCCGCAGGCCGGGCAGATCGTCGGCGGGGCCGGCAGCAGGGTTGGTTGAGCCGCTTCCGCCGCCGGCGGGGTCGGCGGAGCCGCCAGACCCGAAGCCGCCGCCTTCTCCATTGCCCTCGCCGGCATCGTCCACCCTGCGCGCCAGTTCCTGCAGGTAGCCGGCGAATCCGTCCTGCCCGTACAGCGAGAAGACGCGGGCGCACTCCCCGCTGCCGTAGCGCCGCAGGTGCTCGGCCTCCGGCTCGGCGCCGAATGCCAGATGCAGCACCTCGTAGGCGCACGTCCGCGCGGCGCTCCACGCGCTCCAAACCGAGTCGTCCCACTCCCGCATGACGCACCTCCCCTTTCCGTTCGCCGCGCCGCGCGCGGGCGGCGGGGCCGCGCGGGCCGCAAGCCCGCCGGCCCCTCCCCGCAAGGCCGCCCAGACTGCAGGGCCGCCCGAGCCATTGCCCCTCCAAGGAGCTTGCGCGCGCCGCCCGGCAGCCCTCCGGAGCCGCCGCCCGGGCCGCAGGCCGCAGGCCGCCTGCCGCCCCGCCCAAGCCGCCCCGCACGGCGCGCGCCTTCGTCCTAAATGAGCACCCAGCGCGGGTTCTCTTCCATCACCCGGTCGTTGACCTTGAAGTACGTCTGCGGGCTCGTGCCGCCGTCGGGCCACGCCGGAAGGGCCGTCACCAATCCGTCGCCGTATTTCTGTTTGATCTCCTCCGCATCCCCGAAGTCGAGCGCGCGCATGGGGCACGAATCGACGCAGGCGGGGTTGCCGCCCGCTTCCCGCAGGACCTTGCAGGTGTCGCACTTGTGGACCAGGTTCTCTTCCTCGAAGTAGTGGCACGCCCCATACGGGCAGGCCTCCACGCACGCCTGGCAGCCGATGCAGGCGTCGCCGTCCAGCACGACGGCGCCGTCGTCGTCCTTGTAGAGCGCCCCCTGCGGGCACGAGGCCACGCACAGCGGGTTCTCACAGTGGTTGCACGACGTGGACGTGTGGTACACGTGCGCGTCCGGGAACGTGCCCGTCTCCCACGACTCCACATGGCGGAACAGCGTGCCGGGAACCATGATGCGGTTCTTGTCCTTGCAGGCCACCTGACAGGTGCGGCACCCCACGCAGCGGGTCATGTCAAGGTAAAAGGCAATTTGAGACATTTCTTCTCCCATCTCGAATGCGGGCGTCACGCACCGCGCGCTAGGCCGATTCCTCTATCGTGTGGACGACTTCGTAGTCGAAGGGGATTTCCGGCCCGGAGTACTTCTCGTAATTCACCAGCACGGTGTTCGCGCCGTTGGACTGCGGGTAGTAGTTGCTGGTGTTCGACCCCGTGAGCGTGTTCTCGTTGCCGCCCATGTCGATGCCGGTCTCCTCGTCCATGAGCGTGTGCGCGCCGTGCGGGACGGCAATGCACCCGGGCATCACGCTTTCCAAAACGCTGGCCTTGCGCAGTATCTTGCCCGCCGGCGATGTGATCAGGATGGTGTCGCCCGTCTGGATGCCCTTCTCGGCGGCGTCGGAGGCGTTGACGAACGCCGGGTTGGCGAAGGCCTCCTTGAGCCAGGGCAGATTGTCCAGGGAGGTGTGCGAACGGCGCAGATAGTGCGGCGTGTACATCTGGAAGGGGTAGGCGCCCTTGACCTTCGCCTCCCAGTCGTCGAAGGACGCCTCGTAGCCGTTCACGGGCACGATGTAGCTGGGATACGGCGTCAGGGGCACCTCGTTGATGCCTATCTGGTTCAAAAGGTCGGCCTTCTTCTGGCAGTATATCTCCAGCTTCCCGCTGGCCGTGGGGCGGGGGTTCTTCTCCGGGTCGTCAACGAAGTCCTTGTAGCCGATCCACCCCATGTCGTCGCCGGCGCTGCGCTCCACCTGGTAGACGCCCGTCTGGCGCAGCTCGTCTATCGTCACCCGGCCTTCCTGCGGGGTGCCCTCCGGCCAGTTGTACTTCTCGAGGTCTTCCTCGGTGATGGTGACCAGCTTCTCCCACACGGCGGGGTCTTCCTCTTCCGCGCCTTCCGCCTGACTCGTCGTGTACTCGGACTTCAGCTTGCCGCCTGCGAACACCTCGAAGGTGGCAAGCGTGGCTATCCACTGCTTGTCGTAGTCCAGCGGATAGAGCGCCTGCGTGTCCAGCCCCAGCCTTTCGGCCAACTCCTTGCAGTACACCTCGTCCGGCTTGGCTTCGTAGAGCGGCTCCTCCACCACCGGGAAGTTGAACACCTGCGACTCGCGGTTTATCCACGTGGGCATCCACACCGAGTGGTTGCCCTCCCAACGCGTGACCACGGGCAGCACGATGTCGGCATACTGGCAGGTCAAAGACGGGATGTAGTTCGCCGCCAGCACGAACTCCACCTTGCGGAACGCCTCGATGCCCATGTTCACGTCCATGCGGGCCTGCAACTCGTTATTGTTCGCCGCCCAGATGAACTTGATGTCCAGCTCGCGTTCCTCGGCCGGGGCCCACAGGTTCATGGACACCATGGTGTTCTTGCCCACGTGAGTGTAGTGCCCGTCCACGATGGACTTCCACTGCACCGGGCCGGACACGACGTCGTCCAGGGGGTTGGGCACGTAGCCGCTCGGAAGGCTCCCCACCCTGATGAGCCGGGGGCCGCCGTTGGCCGCCTCGTAGTTGTACATGGAGCCCGTCGCGTGCCCCGACTTGCCCATGTGGCCGCCCATGGCGCCAATGGTCATGAACAACTGGGGAAGGTTCTCGGCGCCGTTGCAGCGCCCCGACGGGTAGCTGTGGTGCAGCATGACCTTGTGGTCCTTCGACACCTTCTCGGCGAACCATGCGATGTCGGCGGCGGGGGCGCCGGTGATCTCCTCCGCCCACGCCGGGGTCTTCGGAACGCCGTCGTAGGCGCCCAACACGTAGTCCTTGAAGTTCTCGCTCAGAACCGCGTCGGCGGGCATGTGATCGGCGTCGAACCCGACCGTGTAGGCGTTCAGGAACTCCTGGTCGTAGTAGCCCTTCTCGATCATTTCATGGGCGACCGCCAGCAGAAACGCCGTGTCGGTGCCGGGGCGCACGGGAATCCAGCGGGCCTCGAGCGCCGCGGCCGACACGTTGCGGCTCGGCCCCACGTACACGAACTCCACGCCCGCTTCCTTCGCCTTGAGGTAGTGGTAGAGGGGCGATCCTGCCGAGGCCCAGCCGGGGTTCGCCCCGTACATCACGATGGTCTCGGCGTTCACCATGTCGAAGCGGTCGTTGATGAGCTCGACGTCGGGGTTGTAGTTCACCAGTGTGGAGCCGAACACGCGGGGGCACATCATCCAGCTGCCGTAGGAGTCAGCCTGCTCGGTGTCCACGTAGCCGCCGAGGCTCGCCATGATGCTCGACGTGTAGGACGAGCCGTAAGACGCCTGGAACGCCGCGCGCGGCCCGTAGGTGTCGTAGATCCGGCGTATCTCGGAGGCGGCCATGTCCAGCGCCTCGTCCCAGCTGATGCGCTCCCATTCGTCGATGCCGCGCAAATGCCCGTTCACGTTCTCGCCGCCGCCGGGTTGCCAGTTCTTGCGCTTCATGGGGTACTTCAAGCGGTCGGCGCCGAACACCAGCTGCTGGTGCGAGCGGCCGCGCGGGCAACTCCGGTTCTGGAAGTGTCCCTCTTCCTCGTCGGCGTACACGTCGTCGGTCTTCTGGCGCACCACCACCCCGTCGTACACGAGCGCCTTGTTCACGCACCGCCCGCCGCAGTTGTGCCAGCAGGCCGCCGGCACCCACGTGCCGTTCGCCTCGGCCTCGCGCAGGGTGGCATCAACGCTCCAGACGTAGTCCCCCTGCTCCCCCTTCTGCGTCTCGTCCACCCGGTTCTCGGGCGAACACCCTGCCGCCGAAAGGACTGCCACCGAGGCCGTTGCCGCCGCGGCCCCCTTCACGAACGCGCGCCGGTCGAAGCTTTCCTTCCCCAGGTTTCTCAGAATGTCCGACATGCTCCCTCCTGTCTCGTCTTCGCCGCATTCCCCCTGCCGCAACGGGCCGCCGAAAGCGGCGCGAACGTGCGGCAAGTCAAGGCGGGCGAGGCGAGGAGCGCCCGATGCAGCCGGCGCGCCCCGCGAAGCCCTCCTGCAAGGACGGTAGACCGCGCACCGGGCGCGTGTCATCGACAAATCGCGCGTATTTTGACGAAACGGGCGCATACACCATTTTTGTGTATGCCCGCGAAGTGCGCCTATGCTATAAAGCAAGCGGAGGGTGCGCGACGAGGGGGTGGCGAGGGCATGAAGGGCATGCGCTGGTTTCTGTGCTTCGGGTTTTTGTGGTACGAGTGGATCGTGCTCATCCTGTTGCCCCAAGTGTCCCAAGACTACGAAAGCCTCTCCCTTCTTGTGGGCAGCCAGTTCGCCTTTCTGGGCGCGATGCTCGCCGTGCTGCTGGCGCTCGTCCACAAGGGCGTTCTCAAGCGGCTGCCGACCTCCGTGGTGGTCGCAGCGGCCTGCGTGCTTTCGGCGTCGAAGCTGGTCACGTTCTTCGGGCGCAGCTACTGGACCGCGCCCGCCGAAGTCATCCCCGTCGTCACGTTCTTCTCGGCCACGTCCCTTGCCGTGCTGTTCTACTCCTTCGCCTGCCTGACCAACCAGTTCGACTTCGCGGAAACCCGCTCGGTCCTTTTGGCCTCCATATCGGCGGGCTTCGTCATCTACTGCTTCTCCATCGTGCTCTACGGCGCGAACGGCATCGCGTTCGGCTGCACGGAAATGACCTACCCCTTCGCGGTGGCCTTCGCCATCGCGAAGCTGCGCCACCTGCAGGAGGAAACCGGGCCGGGCACGAAGCCTTCCAAGCCCGCCAAGCTGGTGGGAATACGGCAGTCCATCTGGCGCATAACCCTCATCATGCTGCTTTTCGCCATACTCGTCGGCATGCAGATAGGGCGCGTTTCCTCGAACGTGGCCTTGCAGGGGCGCGTCGAGGTCGCCTGCGTCACCATCGTCGTCCTCGTGGCGGCCCACCGCAACCTCCGGCGCCGTTCGCTGGTGTCCAACATCCTGAACCTCGGGCGGCTCGGCATCGTCATGGGCATCGTCGGGATCATGATCGTGCTTTTGAACGGAAGCCTGTCCATATTGTCGTATGCCGTCATGATGGCGGGTTATTTCCTGTTCTTCGCCACCATGTTCGTCTTCTACGTCACGTTCGCCCAGTACCAGACGCAGCTGCGCTGCTCCGAAATGCTGTCCATAGCCATGGCCACCGACAGCCTGGGCATTTCGCTGGGCATCGTCATGGGGGCTGCCCTGCAAGACGTGTTCGACGCAATGACGCTGCGCATCTTCTTTTTCTTCGCGCTGGTGTTCGTGTTCGCCGTCGCGTTCTTCTTCGACAAGAAGACGCTGTTCCCCGTGAGCGACGCCGTGGGGGAACCGCTGCAGCTCAACCCCGAAAAGGTGCGCATCGCCTGCATCCAGATAGCCGCCGAGAACCACCTTTCGAACCGTCAGGAAGAGATCTTCGTACTGCTGGCGTTCGGGCACCGCATCAAGGAGATAGCCGAGATGCTGGGCATCTCCGTGGCCACGGTGCGCACGCACGTGAACCAGATCTACGTGAAGCTGGACGTGCATTCGAACGCCGAACTGCTCGCGCGCGTGCGCGAGGCCGGCAACAGGCTGTGAGGCCGCAGCGCACGGGGGGCTCCGTGCGCGCCACGCCTCCACACCACTCGCCGGCACGGCGTTCCCGCGCCACCTGTCGGCGCGGCGTTCCCGCACGCGGCGCGCGGATGGTGGCGAGGCGCCTGCGCCTAGGCGCCGAGAAGCGCTCTTCACCAAGGAATCTCGTCGTAATCCATATTGAAGTCGGTTTTCAGCCATGCGAAAAACTCGTCGCAGTCCACCACTTTCACCAGCGCCGACTCGAAGTCCTTCTGATTGCGCGTGACGATGGCGTCGGCTTTCATGGCAAGCGCGGCTTCGAATATCAGTGCGTCTTCCGGGTCTTTCCACAGCGTGGCGAGCGCGCGGTCCACCTCGCGGTCGCCCACGGCATAGACGTTCACGAACGTGCGCAGGCCCCGCAGCTGTTCGAGCACGCGGGGAAGCTCCGAACGCTTTCCGCCATCGGAGAGGATGTACACAAGGTCTGTCACCTGCGACGACGTTATCCACAGGTCGAACTCCCCCACGCGGCCGGCCAACATGAGCAGTCGGGTTTTCCGATAATGGGGTTCCCGTTCGTGCAGGAAGTCCACGACGACGTTCGTGTCCAACAGCAGCTTCAAACGCCCCATGCCTACATCAGGCCCCTTGCGCGGAGCCGATCTTCGCGGATGGCGCCTTTGTCCATGCAGTCGAACCTCGTGCTGTGCGGGACGGACAGGGAATCGACGAAACGGGCGGCAGCGACCCATTTCGCATCGCCGAATCCCGCGGAAGGCCCGCCTTCGGAAAAGAGGAAGCGCGCGTTTCCTTCCTCCACCAGCCTGTCGTACATGAAATTGATGGCCTGCGAGGCGCTCATGCCCTCTTGCATCAGAATGTTGGCGCCGCGGCTTTTCTTGGCAGCTTCCATGCGCGCCGTCACCATGGCATCGCCCATGACTTCTCCCTTCGACGTCCCCAGTGTACAACAACTATATGTACAACATCAAGGAGGTATTTCAGGAAGAATCGAGGAAGAAAGGAGAGAGAGATAGGGAGAGGGCATACGGCATGCGCCCCATCCACCAACGTCCATTCCCCACGCGTCTTCCAAGCATCGCGTTTCTGCGCCGCCCGTCGGCACGGCGTTCCCGCGCCGCTCGCCGGCACGCGTTTCTGCGCCACCCGTCGGCACGACGTTCCCGCACGCAGCGCACGGGCGGCGGCGTGCCTTGGACGTCCGCTTGCCAACGGATGCCTGCCGGCGTTCCCGCACGCGGCGCACGCCCGGCGGCGAGGCGCCTGCGCCTAGGCGCCGAAGCGGTAGCCGATGCCCCAGACCGTCTGGATGTATTCCGGCTCCGAAGACGATCGTTCTATCTTCTCGCGCAAACGGCGCACCAGAACGGCAAGGCTCGTGGACTCGCCGGCGAAGTCGTCCCCCCACACGCTGTCCACTATCTGTTCTTTCGAGAACGCCTTTCCGGGCTGCTTTGCCAGAAGCTGCAAAAGGTCGAATTCCTTGCGAGTGAGTTCCACCCGCTCTCCCCGCAGGCGCACTTCGCGGTTCTCGAACAGCACTTCGAGGTCCCGATAGACGAGCCTTTCCGGGCCGGGTGCATCGGAAAGCGTCCCCCTGCGGTACAGGGCCTCCAGCCGAAGCAGCAACTCGTTCGGGTCGAACGGCTTCACCACGTAGTCGTCGGCGCCGGAGCGGAACCCGATGCGCTTGTCTATGATGTCGCTGCGGGCCGTGAGTATCATGACGGGAATGCGGGAGTCGCGCTCCCGCAGCCGCCGGCACGCCTCGTAGCCGTCGATCACGGGCATCATGGCGTCCAGCACCACCACGTCGGGTTTCTCCGACAGGGCCGCAAGCGCCTGCGCGCCGTCTTCCACCAAGACGCATTCGTGCCCGGCGTCTGCCAGTATCCGCTTCACGAGGATGCGCATGCTTTCCTCGTCATCGGCGAACAGCACCTTCACGATCTTTCTCCCTTCCGCCCTTCCCCTTCCGGCTCCGCGGCACACCCCAGTTCCGTGTCCCGTCTCGGTTCCGCGTCCCCTTCCGGCTCCGCAGCGCATCCCGGCTCCGCGCCTCTCCCCGATTCCGCAGCGCGTCCCGGCTCCACGCCCCTCCCCGGCTCCGCGCCGCGCTCCACGCCCGCACCTTGCCGGGAAATGGGGAGACGCACGGTGAAACGGCTCCCTTCGCCCACCACGCTTTCCACCTCTATCGTCCCGCCGTGCAGAGACACCAGCCTGCTGACCAGGCACAGCCCCACCCCGCTGCCGTTGTAGCGACGGCGGGCAGAGTCTTCCCCCTGCACGAACAGGTCGAAAATGCCATCGAGGCGGTCCTTCTCTATCCCAATGCCGCAATCCGCCACCTCGATGAAGAAGCATGCGGGGCACGGCGCGGAGTCCAAGGAGAAGTCCGGGGCGGCGCCAGAAGCGAAGTCCGGCGCGGAGTCCAAGGAGAAGTCCGGGGCGGCGCCCGAGGCGGAGTCCGGCGCGGAATCCAAGGCAGCGCCCGAGGCGGAGCCGGAAGCGGAGTCCGGGGCGGCGCCTTCGCCCTCCGCCCTGCCACCGCCTTCGCTGTCGGCCAGGCCCTCCCGGCCTATGCGCACCGTCACGCTCCCGTCCATTCTGGAATACTTGGCGGCATTGCTCAGCAGGTTCTCCATCACCATGCGCACCTTTTCGGCGTCGATTTCCACCAAGGGCATGCCGGGATCCATGTGGATGTCGAGCGAGACGCGCTTCTTGTCCAGCAGGGGCTTCACCGAGGCAACCGACACGCCCACGATGTCGGCGATGTCCGTCGGCTCGGGAGAGAACGTCAAATACCCCGATTCCAGCCGCAGAAGCTCCAGATTGTTGTTCACCATGGAAAGCAGGATGCGGCAGTTGGCCCGTATCTCGTCGAACGACTCCTTGTCAAGGGGGCGCCCTTGACGCACCGACTCCATCCATATTTCGGAGAAGGCGAGAATGGACGTCAGCGGGGTGCGCAGCTCGTGGTTGAGGTAGGAGAAGAATTCCGCCTTCTGCCGGCTCTCCTCGCGGATGATCCTGTTCGCCTGTTGAAGCTCGTCGTTGATTCTCTGCAATTCCCCGTGCTGGACCCGCAGGGTTTCGTTCGCCTCGCTCAGCTGGCGCGTGCGCAGCCCCACTTCCTGCTCCAAGTCGTCGTAGTAATGCCCCAGCCGCTCGGTCATCTCCGCGAACCGGTGCGCCAAATCGGCAATCTCCACCGTGGGGATCTTCCCTTCGAAGTCGGGCGAGGCGAAGTCGCCCTCCCCCACGCGCGCGATCATCCCCTGCAGCTCGCCTATCGGGCGAGTGACGTATTTCTTGATGGACAGCGACACCACCAGAAAGCCCGCGCACATGAGGCCGCCGATGACCACGGCGCTGAACAGGACGTTGTTGCGGATGCTGTCCAGATAGGACCCCATGGGCATGATCATGCTGATGGCGCCTCCCACGTCGCCCAGTTCCATGCCTTCTTTCGCATACCCCGTCACGTCCGTCTCTCCCGCCGGGCCGCCGTGGCATTCCAAGCAGGACTGCTCTATGGTGAGCCGCTGCACGAAGCGCATCACCGGCTCGCCTTCGTACTCGGTCAGTTCGTAGTAATGGGATATTGCAGAATCGCCCTCGAACAGGCCGATGGCCTTCGCCTCCAAGCCGTCGGCGCGCCCTGACTCGTTGCGGGGACTCACGCTCACGTACCTGATGATGTAGTCGGAATTCGAAGAGAACGCGCGGGCCACCGACTGCCCCGCTATGGCGCAGTGCAGGCCCTTGTATTCGTAGTTGCCGGCAGAGTCGTAGTTGATCAGCTCTTGGCTCGTGTCCACGAAACGCCAAATGGCGTCAAGCTCGCCCGACAGAGCCTCGGCCTTGTTCACCGTTTCGGAAATGGCCTGGTTGTACTGGGTCACGGAAAGCAGTCCCAGAAGAAGTCCCGCCAACGCCAGACAGAGCGCCAGTATGAGAACGGCGAAACGCGTTGACAGCCTGCATGGCCTCTTTCCGGATTCGAGCATGCGACCCATCCCCCCGTCGGCGCGGCGGCCTTCCCCTTGACGCGCGTCGATTATACCCCGAGTTCCGCACGGCACGCGGCGCGACGTCGAAAACACCCCGGCCCCGAGCGCCGCATCGCCCTGCAGGGGCATGCGACAAGAAGCCTCTCTCCCCCGCGTTCCGCATGCCGCGCACGCAGGACGCATGGGCGCTCCGCAGGGCGTGCCGGGCGAAAAACGCCCTGCCCGCCCCGGCCCCGCACGTCAAACCGCCATGCAGGGGCATGCGGCCGCAGTTCCCCGCCACATGCCCCTGCGATCATGCCGCACGCATGGCGCGGCCGGCCGCGCCATGCGGCGCAACCCAAGGCGCCCTAGAGTATCGTCTGCTTGTAGTCTTCTTCGAGCGCCGCATCCTTCGGGTGCACGAGCAGCGATGGTGCAGTCGTGGTGGAATACGGCAGGCAGGGCAGATCGGCCACGAGGCTCTCTCCCTCGTGCCGTGCTCGGATTTCGTCCAAGTCGCCGAATTCTATGGCACGCATGGGACAGGCGTCCACGCACACCGGGTTCATGCCCGCATCGCGCAGGGGTTTGCAGCTGTTGCACTTGCGCATGACGTTCAACTCGGGAACGATCTGCGGCTCGCCGTAAGGGCACGCCTTCACGCACGACTCGCAGCCGATGCACAGGTCGTTGTCGAACTGCACCGTGCCGTCGTCGTCCACGAACAGGGCGCCCGACGAGCACGCGCGCACGCAGGCGGGGTTTTCGCAATGGTTGCACGCCAGAGACAGGTGGTACATCCGCACGTTCGGGTACTCTCCCGTCTCGAACGTAGTCACGCGCCGGAAGTTCACGTCGGCGGGAAGGTCGTTTTTGTCCTTGCAGGCGACGACGCACGTGCGGCAGCCCGTGCACACCGACGAATCGTAGTAGAAACCAAGCATGGCTAGTCCTTTCACGCAACAGGCTGCTCGAGGCGGGCCCTCTGGTACTCCAAGGTATAGCTGCCCTCGTGCTTGCGCACGCCCACAAGGCAGGAATTGAAGCCCATGACGCCGCTCACAGACGTGTTCGCCCCGGAAGTGAGAATGTTCTCGCACGCGCCTTCGTCAATGCCCGCTTCCTCGTTCATGCTGATCCATCCGCCATGGGGCAAGGCGAGCGTCCCGGGCATGATTGTGTTCGTGACGGAGGCAAGCAGGACGCCGCGCCCGTTGTCGTTGTACAGTTCCACCGCATCGCCGTCCTCGATGCCCAGATCCTTCGCATCTTGGGCGTTCATGAACACGGGGCGCAACCACGCCTCCTGCAGCCACGAAACGTTGCCCAGCGTCGCATGGGAAGACCGCAGGTAATGGGGGTTGAACACCTGAAAACGGTACTCGCCCTTCTCGCCGCCGATGGCGCCGCCGACAAACGTCTCCTCGTAGCCCTCGGCATGGGCCTGATAGGTCGGATACGGCTTGATGCGGTGTTCGGCATTGTAGCCAAGCCCGTTGATCATGTCGGCGAACGTGTCTGAGTAGATTTCTATCTTGCCGCTCTTGGATGCCCGCGGATTCCCTTCCGGATCGGCGCGAAACGCCTCGAACGTGCGCGGGGCACCGTAGTTGTCGCCCTCGTGGCGTTCTATTTGGTAGGTCCCGGTCTTGGCGAATTCCGTGTAGGGAATGCGCCCCTCCTGGGGCTCGCCCACCGCCCCCATCGCCTCTATCTCCTCTGCAGTGAACGAGATCAGGTTCTCCCACGTCACGCCATCCTCGCACACCACCTGCGAAGTGGACAGTTGGTTGAAGCGCGCTTGGGATTCGCCGACCGGGAACACGGACGCGCCGTCGAATCCCAGCTCGTCCATCATCTTGACGGCCCACCACGTGTCGCTTTTCGACTCGCCGAAAGGCTCGATTGCCTGGTCTTCGGCGAAGAAGAACTCCCGATTGTGGAACATGCCGCTCATGGCGACGGTTCCCGGTTTTTCCCATGGAGTCGTGACGGGCAGCACGATGTCGGCATAGCGCGCCTCGGGACGCATGGTGAACGAGTTCGTGACGACGAAGTCCACCGACCGCAGCACTTCAATGGCCACGGAGCTGTCCTCCATGGTTTGGGTGAATGCCGACGAGTCCATGTAGATCAGGTGTATGTCCAGATCGCGCTCCTGCCCGGGCTGGTACTTCTTGCCGGCGGTGAAGTTGTACTTCCCGTCGCGCACCGCGCGCCAGAACTCGCAGCCGCTGATCTCGTCGTCGAGCGGATTGGGCGGGAAATTGGCCGAAGTCCCGTCGCTTCCGCACTTGAACAGCTTCCATCCATCGTTTCCGGCAAAGCTGAAGTTCATGGAAGACCACCCATGCCCTTCGCGGCCCATGTGTCCGCCCATGCATCCCAGCGTGATGATCATCTGCGGGAAGCTCTCGGCGTTCTTCTGGCGGGCGGGCGCGTAGCTGTACCCCAGCGTCACCTTGTTGTCCTTCGCGAGCAGTTCGGCAAACCACGTGATCTGCTCAACCGGCGTGCCACAGATCTCGCTCGCCCAAGCGGGTGTTTTCGGTATGCCGTCGTAGACGCCTTGGACGTAATCCTTGAAGTTCTCGGGCACCTTCGCGTCGGCCGGCATGGATTCGGCATCGAACCCCACGCAGCAGCGGTGAAGGAAATCCCAGTCGATGACATCGCCCCGCTCCCCGTCCAGCCGCAGCATCTCATAGGCCACGGCGGCAAGGAAGGCGCAGTCGGTGCCCACGCGCACCGGCACCCACGTCGCATCGAACGCGGCTGCAGAGGCGTCGTACATGGGACCCACCGAAACGAACTCGACCCCGTTTCTTTTCATGTTCATCAGAAGATACGACGGAAGCCCCGCCGACGACCACACGGGGTTGCATCCGTAGAAGACGACCGTGTCGGTTCCCTGCATGGTGAAACGGTCGTTGCCTTCGTTCTGCAGATACGTGTTCCACCCATAGTAGACAGACGGCGTGAAACGGAACGTCCCTTCGGAGCCGGTACCCCAGTAGCCCACGTGGCCGCCCATGAGGTTGAGCACGGCGCAGGCCGGGGTCATGCCGCTCAGCCCCGGATGCAGAACCGACCGAGCCCCATACGTCTCGTAGGCGTGGCGCAGTTCTTCGGTCACCAGCTCTATGGCCTCGTCAACGCTGATGCGCTCCCATTCGTCGCGTCCGCGCAGGCTTTTGTCGCCCCCGGTATGCGGCTCCCAGTTCTTGCGCTTCATGGGGTATTCGACGCGGTCCGGCCCCAACACGTGCTGCCGTTGCGAGTGACCGCGCGGGCAGGAACGCTGCTGCGGGTACAGGATGCTGTCTTCGTGGGTGTCGTCGGTCTTCTGCCTGATCACCTTGCCATCCACCACATAGGCGTAGTTGGCGCACTTGCCGCCGCAGTTGTGCCAGCAGGAAACCGGCACCCATGTCCCCGCACCCTCGATGATGGCTTTGTCAGAATCGCATACGTATGCCACCGGGCTGGCGCTGCCCTTCGTCGAAGTCCCCGTGCCCGACTGCGGGGCGCAGCTTCCCAACAGCGCCGCAGACGCCGTGGCCGTCGCTGCGGCCGCAGACCCCTTGACGAAGGTCCTGCGGCTCAGCTCCTTCGATGCAATGCAGGATTCGTCCGACATGGCTTCCCCCTTTCGTCTCCTTCGCTCCCCGGCGCCCCGAAGCCATCCGCTTCCCCACGAGGCGCCGCCATGCCCTTATGGTAGCGCCCACATGTCCCTCCTGCCCATTGAACGCCTTTGAAAAAACCGTTACATAAGTTTTACGAATGCTTACAAAACGATTACACCGAACGAGAGGTCCGGGGGCACAGGCAAGCACTCATCCCTGCAAGGACGCTATAGCGTGGCGCGGCGCGCCGGCCGCCCCAAGCCCGCATGCAAAAAAAGGGGCCCCCTCGGAAGGGGGCCCGCATAGGCCGGAAGCCGGGTGGCCGCAAGTGCCGCGGGGCGACCATGGCCGCAAGCCATACGGCGTACAGCCGAACGCCGCATGCCGCATGGAACACGGCCGAAAGCGTGTCGGGAGCCACGCGCCATGCGGAGCGCCGCATCGCGCAGCCCAAGGCCGCATGCCGCATGGCGCGCAGCCGTGGCGCGCCCTTATGCCAGAAGCGCCAGCAGGGGCACGATGAGCAGGGCCACGATGTTGAACACCTTGATCATGGAGTTCAACGCGGGGCCGGCGGTGTCCTTGTAGGGGTCGCCCACGGTGTCGCCCGTGACGGCCGCCTGATGGGCGAAGGAACCCTTGCCGCCGAACTTGCCTTCCTCGATGAGCTTCTTGGCGTTGTCCCACGCGCCGCCGCCGCTCGTCATGGAAATGGCCACGAAC
>CAJFUR010000113.1 GCA_904420215.1 uncultured Eggerthellaceae bacterium | reverse complement strand
GAACGAGCGCGCACGCACCTGCACGCTGGCCGGCAAGACCTTGCCGCAGGCGGCCGCGCTCACGCTGGAGGAATCCGTCCGCTGGGTGGCGGGCGTGCCCGAAACGCTGCCGCCCGCGCTGCAGGCCCTGGCCCGTCCCATAGCCGAGCAGTACCTGAACACGGCGCGCCGCCTCATGGACCTGGGGCTGGGCTACCTCTCGCTCGACCGCGCGGGCGCCACGCTTTCCACCGGCGAGCGGCAGCGCGTGCAGCTGGCGCGCGCCGTGCGCAACCGCACCACCGGCGTGCTCTACGTGCTGGACGAGCCCTCCATCGGCCTGCATCCCGCAAACATCGACGGGCTTTTGGACGTGGCGCGCGACCTTCTGGGACACGGCAACTCGGTCGTGCTGGTGGACCACGACGCGCGCCTGCTTGCCGCCTGCGACTGGCTGGTGGAAATGGGTCCCGGCGCCGGGCGCGACGGCGGGCGCGTGGTGTGCCAAGGCAGCGTGGGAGCCGTGCGGGAAGACCCCGCGTCGCTTGTCGGGGCGTTTCTGAAAGACGCGCCGGCGCCGCCCGTGCGCGAGAAGGCGGCAGCCGCGCGCATGTTCGACGCGGGCGCCGTCCGCCTGTCCACCGCGCCCTTGCACACGGTGCATGCGCTCGACGTGGAGCTGCCGCTCGGGCGGCTAGTGGCCGTCACGGGCGTGTCGGGGTCGGGCAAGACCACGCTCGTGCTGGAAAGTCTCGTGCCCGCGTTGGAGGCGCGCCTTGCCGGCGAGGCGCTTCCGGATTACGTGCGCGCGCTCGACGCGGAGGGCGTGACCAAGGTGCGGCTCATCGACGCCACGCCCATCGGCGCGAACGTGCGCTCCACCGTGGCCACGTACTCGAACGTGCTCGACGATCTGCGCAGGCTGTTCGCCGCCACGCCCGAGGCGCGAAAGCGCGGCCTCACGCTCAAGGACTTCTCGTACAACACCGGGTCCTTGCGCTGCCCCGTCTGCGACGGCACGGGACAGATATCGCTCGACGTGCAGTTCCTGCCCGACGTGGACATCGAATGCGAGGCGTGCCGCGGCTCGCGCTACGCCCCTGCGGCAAGCGAGGTGCGCTACGCCACGCCGTCGGGGGCGCTGCTTTCGCTGCCGCAGCTCATGGCCCTCACCGTGGACGAGGCCGCCGACGCGCTATCCGGCGAGCGGCGCGTGGCGCGCAAGCTGAAAACCCTGCGCGAGCTGGGGCTGGGCTACCTCGTTCTGGGCGAGGCAACGCCCACGCTCTCGGGCGGCGAGGCGCAGCGCCTGAAGCTGGCAAGCGAGCTGGGGCGCGCGCAGCAAGGCTCGGTGTTCGTGTTCGACGAACCCACCATCGGCCTGCACCCGCTCGACGTGCAGCAGCTGGTGGGCGTGTTCCAAAACCTCATCGAACACGGGGCCACCGTCGTGGTGATCGAGCACGACCTGGACATGATAGCGAACGCCGACTACGTAGTGGACCTGGGCCCCGGCGGGGGTGCGGGCGGCGGGCGCATCGTGGCCGCGGGCACGCCCGAAGAGGTGGCCGCCAACCCGGAAAGCGTCACGGGAAGGTACCTGCCCCGCGCATAGCGGGCGCAAGGGGCGGCAGGGGGCGCCGCAGGGGCGGCGCGCGGAACGGATGCCCGCACTGCCGGCGCCCCGCCGCGCCCGCATTGCGAGGCAGCCTGTCCCGCGCGCCCCGCGACGCCCTGTGCCATGCCGCGCCGCAGGGCGCGGACGCGCGCCCTGCGGCGCCCGCACGGCCCCGCGGCTACTCCCCGGCCTTCTCCGCCGTGTCGTCGGGCGTTTCGAGCGCCGCCGGGTCTATCTCGCCGCTCTCGATGCGCCGCCGGCGCACCAGCCCGGCGCGCACCACCAACGCCGCATACGCTGCGGTCAGCACGCCAGCTGCGGCATAGGCCGCCGGCCAGTCCAACCCGAAACCTATTTTCGCGTTCAACAGGTAGCTCGACACCACGAACATGTAGAAGCACCCCGGCACGAGCGTCATGGCCCATGGCTTGCGCCGCCCGAACAGATAGACCGTGATCAGCGCGAACGCGAACACGGCGCACGTCTCGTTCGCGAAGCTGAAGTAGCGCCACATCACGTTGAAGCCGTTGGGGTCGGTCTTGGAGTACACCAGCACCACGGCCACGGGCACGAAAATGGCCACCGCCAGAAGGATGCGCTTCGCGCGCTTCACCTGGTCGATGTGGAAGTAGTCGGCAAGCATGAGGCGCAGCGAGCGCAGCGCGGTGTCGCCCGACGTGATGGCCAGCACCACCACGCCCAGAATGGCCACGATGCCGCCCACGTCGCCCAGGAAGCTGCGCGCGATGATGCCCACCACGGCGGTGGCGCCGGTCACGCCCGCCTCCGCCGCGCCGCTCGAATACACCACCATGGCCGCCGCGGCCCATATCATGGCGATGAACCCTTCGAGGATCATCATCATGTAGAACGTCTTGCGGCCCTCGAACTCGCTGTTCACCGAACGCGCGATGATGCACGCCTGCGTGCTGTGGAAGCCCGACACGATGCCGCAGGCCACGGTGATGAAGAACATGGGCACGATGTTGGCCCACGTGCCGCCGAACGCCTGCCCTATCACGCCGTCGTTCACCCATGCGGGCCACGGCCCCCACGCCTCGGACAGCGTGAATATGCCGCCGCCCACGAACAGCCCAATGAACACGCCCACCGCCGAAAGCAGCAGGATGGCGCCGAAAATGGGATAGACGCGCCCGATGATCTTGTCGATGGGAAACACGGTTGCCACCAGGTAGTACAGAAGGATGAGCGCATAGATGGCCAGAAGCGGCACGAGCGCCTCCCACGGCACCGCCGCGCCCGTCTTCGCGTCCACGAACGAGGTGGAAAAGCCGAGCACCGAGCCGGCCAGCATGTCGCCCGGCGTGTAGATGAACACCACGCCCACCAGGAACATGAGCAGGCACACGAACACGTTGTACACGTGGAAGACTCCCTTGCCCATGAACCGCTTCATGAGGCCGGGCATCTGCTCGCCTCTGTTGCGCAGGCTCAGCATGCCGCTGAAGTAGTCGTGCACCGCGCCGCCCAGCACGCACCCGATGGGTATGAGCAGAAACGCGATGGGCCCGAACAGGATGCCCTGGATGGGGCCGAGCACCGGCCCCGTTCCCGCGATGTTCAGAAGTTCGATGAGCGCGTTCTTCCAGCGCTTCATGGGAACGAAGTTCACGCCGTCGGCCATGGCGTAGGCCGGCGTGGTGCGCGCGTCGGGCGCGAACACCCGCTCGCAGAACTTGCCGTACAGGTACCCGCCGACCAACAGGACGACGAGTCCGACGAGGAACGAAACCACGGGACACCCCTTCTCTCTCGCATGAAAAACCGAACCCGTAAGATAGCAGTTCCGAAGCCCCCTGTCGAGTGCCGAATTCGCCGGCCGCAACGCGTGGCGCCCGTGCGGGCGGCCGGCGACCAGCCGCCCCCGCTCCACCCGCCGGCAGCGCCCATGCCGACCCGCCGCCGCGCCCGCGCGGGACGGGATTGCCGCATTCGCGGCGCGCCGACACATGCGGGACGCGGCGAAAAATGCTATAATCAATAGGCTGATCTGCGCTGTCACTCTGCACTGACGCGGACGGGATCCTTCGGGCGGCCGCCCTTCCCTCCCCGGCTCTCACGGGTACGCGACGGAATCGACGCATCGTTTCAGTCTGTTCGCTATTCGGAGGTCATCTATGGTTTCTATGGGAGACGCCGTCGTCTACCGCCACCACGTCTGCACGGTGGCCGCCCTGCGCGAGGCTTATTTCGAGGGCCGCGACTACTGGGAGCTGCACGCGCTGTTCGAGAACTCCCTCAAGCTGTTCGTTTCCACGGACGACGCGCAGCCGCCCACGCTGCGGCCCGTCATGACGCGCAAGGAGGCCCTGTCGCTCATCGACTCCATCCACGACGCCGACGCCATAGACGAAGACGCGGTGCAGTCGCAGGCCGCCACCCCCACCCTGCGCGAGCGGCGTATGAAGGAAGAATACGACCGGCGGCTCAAAACGTTCGCCCCCGAAGACCTCATCCCCATCATGAAATCCGTGCACCTACGCACGGCGCGCTGCGAGGGAGCCGGGAGGCACATCACGGCCACCGACAAGAAGTACTTCGACTTGGCCGAGGGCCTTCTGTGCGACGAGCTGTCGCTTTCGCTCGACATCCCGCGCGAGCAGGTGAAGGACTTCCTGGTGGAGCGCATCGGGCAAGGCGAGGCGAAAAGGCGCCACCGGGCGGGAATCCTCCGCACGGCAGGAGAGCCGCGCTAGCCGAACGATTTCCCCGGCACATTCCCCGCCAAAAGCCCAAGGGAAATCCCCCGCGCGGCCCAGGCTCATCCGCGCACGACGCGCCAGGCCCCGTCCGCGCGGCGCACCAGACCCGCACGCAGGCCTTGCCCGCACGGCGCTACGCCGCGCCTTCCTCCAGCATCTCCTTCAGCACCTCGGCATGCGAGCGGCGGGCATGCGTGGCCGTGCCCACCAGCGCGACCGACCGCTTGGAGCCGTAACGCTCGAAGAACTGCGCGACGGCATTGCGCTCGCGCAGGTTTTCGCGGTAGGAAGCCGCATAGGCCTCCCAGCCGATGTTGCCGCTGAGATAGCGCTCGAACATGGTGGGCGCGGGGGCGAACAGCAGGTCGTGCCGGTATTCCGCATGCAGAAGCCGCTCGACGAAGTAGGCCAGGTCGCCGCGCTTCGTGAAGCCGGCCAGCTGGTTGGTGTTCTTCAACCGCACGTCGAGCACGAGGTCGGTCTTCCATTCCTCCAAGCTGCCGAAGAACTTGGCGGCGGAGGTTTCGTAGGCGCTGATCACGTGAATGTGCATGGGAAACGGCTCCTTCCGGGATGCGGGTGCTGCGCTGGTGGCTGCCACCAGCATAAGCCACGCCCGCCGCCCTGCGAAAAGCCGAAAGGAAACCTTTACTCCCCCGACGCCGCGCCGTTGCGCGGGGCGTCCGCGCCCTCGGGCGCACCCGAAGCCGCAAAACGGGGCACAGGGCCATCGTCGCCGGCGGCAAGGCGCACGCCAGAAGCACCGCATCCGTTCGGCCCACCCGCGACCTCCTGCGTCTGCGCGCCAGCATGCGCCGCGGCGTCCGCCTTGGGAGAAAGGGGAAAGCCCCGGCGCGCCAGTTCCGCCGCAACCGCCTCCACCAGAAGCGGCAGCGCGGCATGCACCTTCGGCGTCAGGCCCACCACGTACTCGGCAGGCGACATGTTCTCCACCTGCATGCCCAAACAGTATCCCTCGGCCTCGTAGCCCAGAAGCGCGGCCGCGTCGAAGAGGTCCGCCAGCTTGAGATCGTGCAGCGAGGCCCGCGCGCCGGCCGCACGCGCCATGGCGTCGGGCGGGAAGCGGAACACCGTTCCCGGTTCCTCGCCGGTTCCGTCCACCGCGTCCACGGTGAGCACCACGTCGCAGTCGCGCACGTAGGGCAGCATGTCCATGCTCATGCAGCCCACGTCGAAAAGCGCCACGTTCCCCGGGACGTCGTAGCGCTCCCGCAGCGCCTCGTAGGCGGCGGGACCCACGCCCTCGTCCAGCATCAGCTTGTTGCCCACGAAGAACACCGCCGCCGAGCGCGCCTGCGCGCCCGGCGGCGCATCGGCAGCCTGCACGTCCCGCCCGCCAGACGCACCGGCATCGCATGCCGTGCGCATGTCCGCCTCCTGCGCTTCGCGCGCGCGCCCTTTCGGCATGCCGCTTCTCTCCCCCACGTCCCTCACGCTCCCAACGTGGGGCGGATGGCCAGGTTGTAGTACGTCGCCGCGGCGATCATGATGCACCCGACGACGACGCAGGCGACGGCCCATGCCCGCTCGCGGCGCACGTAAGTGGGCCTGTCAACGCCGCGCGCATCGGCCCGGTGGGCAGCGAAGGGCTGCGCCAGCCGCGCGAACGCGAACGTGCCGGCAACCAGCGTGACGCCCACCACCACGGCCACCACCACCGAAAGCGCCGTGCGCTCGGCAAAGGCGGCGTAGAACACGTTGTCGGCGAACAGCCAGATGGGATAGAACAGGACGGTGGCCCACATGCCGTGCGCAGGCCCCCAGATGGGAGGCAGGAACAGCGCGCCTATGTTCAAGGGCGGCAGACCCGAAAGGAATTCCTCTTCGCGCGCCACCTGCTCGTCCGTCAATTCTGCCACTTCGGCTCCTTAGCGTCTTCGCACCTTCGGTTCGGCCCCATTATAGCGAAGCCGCACCCGCCGGGGCGCGCGCAAAGACAAGTGGCCCGTCCCTGCCGGGCCGCGGAAGGGCGGGGGCGAAAGCGGCACCAGAATTCGATTTTCGTGCAAGAATCCGCCTTGGAAAAGCCTCGCGAAGTTTCGCCTCGAAGTTTTCCCAGTTCACCGGTTTTGCCAATGGCACCCAATTGCGATATTGGTCACCCGGATGCACGAAAACCGCATTCCAGTGCCACTTTCGGGGGAAGAAGGCCGAGCGGGAGCCGGTCGAGCGGGGTTCGAGAACTCCCCGGACCCCCGGCCGACAATCCGGAACCGAGCCTTCGGAGGCACCCGTCCGGCAGGCGGCGCGCTTCGGGAGGCGCCCGTCCGGCAGGCGGCGCGCTCCACGGGCCGCGCCGCCGCGCCCTCCCGCGCCCCTGGCCGCCTGCAGGTCGAGAGAAAGCGCACGGGACGAAAGGCACCCGCCCCGCAGGTCAGGCAACTTGCACCACGGGTCGGCACGGCAAGACGGATAGAGAGGGCAGCAACACGAAGCGATCGCGCCGGCTGGAAGCCGGCGCGACAAAGGGCTGCAGGTTGATGCAGCGAGTCAGCAAGAGGAGCTGGGGCACTCGCACCACGAAATGGAGCGCGCCACGCACTTCGGTACGCAAGCCAGCAGGTTGGCATAGTAAGACAGCGAGGGACGGCGAGGCGCCCGGAATTGCCCCGTTCCGCGGCCGAGCGTGCTTTGGCACGTGAGGGCAAGCGGAAAAGGGGCAAGGCCGGGCACCTCGCCGTCCCGCAGCGTCGGGTTGTTGCGCCGGCTTGCCAGCCG
>CAJFUR010000112.1 GCA_904420215.1 uncultured Eggerthellaceae bacterium | reverse complement strand
CCAGGAATTCGCCGACCGCGTGGTGTACGACCTGGGTCATTCGAAGCTGGTGAAGGGCGACGCGCAGGTGGCTGCCGCTGCAGCCGCGGCAACGGGCACAGGGGACGTTGCGGGTGCGGGCGGTGCCGCTGGTGCGGAAGGCGCCGCAGGCGTGGGTGCCGCCACGAGTGCCGCGGGCGCGGGCGCCGTCGCTATCGCTGCCACCGCAGAGGCCGTCGCGGTGTCCGACGAGGTGGCCGTGCGCATGGGCGAGGCAGCGCCGCAGGCAGCGGGCGCGGCGGGCGCCGGCGCGCCCGGGAGTAGCACGCTGCCCGCAGGCCGCTATCTGGTGGCCACGCGCACGTGCCCGAACTGCAAGCACGCCGCCGCCCAGATGGACGAGGCGGGCATCGCCTACGAGGAGCTGCTTGCCGAGGAGAACGTGGAGCTGGCGCGGCGCTTCTGCATCATGCAGGCGCCTACGCTGCTGGAGGTTGCGCCCGACGGCTCGGTGAGCGTGACGGCGGGTGCGGCAAGCGTGTTCCAAAGGATCAACGCCCTGCGCGCCAAGGCGATGGCATAGGGGTCGTGCGCGCCGGCGCGTGCCGCTGGCCCCGGTGCGTGGCGTCGCAGGCTGCATCGGTGCCGGACGCAGGCGCCCCGCCGCCTTGTCCCGCCCGCGCGCTGCGTGTGGAACTCGCGGCGTTGGGGGCATGCGCGGTGACAGGGGCGCGGGATTGTGGGACAATGGGACGCGAAACAGACGGTGCCCGCGTGCAGGAGGAAGCGCTCGTGCGGGCCAACAGCATGCGAGGTAAGTTCCCATGTCAGCGCAGTTCAACATCCGCGCGGCCGACCCGTCGTCGGTCGCCTTGCTCCAAAGCCAGCTGGGCCTGCCGCGCTTCATTGCGGCCACGCTGGTGGCGCGCGGCATCCGCACTCCCGAGGACGCGCGCGAGTTCCTGAGCCCGTCGCTGGAACGCGACTGGCTGGACCCCTACGCCATTCCCGGCCTGTCCGACGTGGCCGACGCGCTGGAGGAAGCCATGCGCGCCGGCAAGCACATCGTCGTGTTCGGCGACTTCGACCTGGACGGCATATCGGCCACCACGGTGCTCACGCGCGGCCTGCGCACCTTGGGCGCGCATGCCACGCCGTTCATCCCGCTGCGCTTCGAGGAAGGCTACGGCCTCACTGCGGCGGCGTTCGAACGCATGCGCCCGCTGAATCCGGAATTCGTCGTGACCGTGGACTGCGGCATCGCCTGCAAGGTGGAGGCCGCGGCCATCACGCGTGCCGGCGTGGGCCTTGCCATAACCGACCACCACGAGCCGGCCGACTTGGTGCCGGAAGGCGTCCCGGTGGCCGACCCCAAGATGGACGACGCGTGCGAAAGCGCCATTCTGGCCGGCGTGGGCGTGGCGCTCAAGCTGGTGCAGGTGCTGGGCGGGCGCTTCGGCCACCCGCACCTGTGGCGCACGTTCACCGACTTGGCCACGCTGGGCACGGTGGCCGACCTCATGCCCATGCAGGGGGAGAACCGCGCGCTCGTGGCCGACGGCATCCTGCGCATGAACACCGCGCCGCGTCCCTGTATCGCGGCGCTCATTGGCTCGTCGGGCGCGGCCGGCAAGCAGCTTTCCGCTTCCAACCTCAGCTTCTCGCTCATTCCGCGCCTGAACGCCGCCGGGCGCATGGGCGACGCGCAGCTGGCGCTGGACCTGCTCATGTGCGACGACTACGCCGAGGCGTGCAAGTTGGCCGAGCGCTTGGAGGGCGTGAACGACCAGCGCCGCGCCATAGAGGCCGAGCTGTCCGAGATTGCCAAGGCGCAGGCCGCGGAAGTGTACCACGGGCAGCGCGCGCTGGTGGTGTCGGGGGAAAGCTGGCACGAGGGCGTGAAGGGCATCGTGGCCAGCCGCCTGGTGAACACGTATGGCGTGCCGGCCCTGCTGTTCGCCATAGAGGGCGACGAGGCGCGCGGGTCGGGGCGCAGCGTGGGGCAGGTGAACCTGTTCAAGGCCATCGAGTCGGTGGCCGACCTCACCACGCGGTTCGGCGGGCACGACGCCGCCGTGGGCGTGACGCTGCCGAAGGAGAACCTGCCGGAGTTCACCGAGCGTTTGTGCGCGTACATGGACGCGCTGCCCGAAGACGACTTCCACCCGCTCATCGAGATAGACACGTGCGTGGACTTGGACGAGCTGACGCTGGAGAACGTGGAGAAGCTGGACGCCCTTGCGCCGTTCGGGCAGGAAAACCCCGTGCCCTGCTTCCTTGCGCGCGACGTGGCGCTGGCGAACTGTCGCGCCGTGGGCGCGGAGAAGAACCATTTCTCGTGCATGCTTTCCAACGGGCGCAGCAGCGTGGCCGGCATCATGTTCCACTGCACCGACATAGAGGCCCTCATGCACACCGACAGCGTGGTGAGCGCCGCCTTCGAGGTGCAGATAGACGAATGGCGGGGGCGGCGCAGCGTGAAGGCCATGCTGCGCACGCTGGCGCCGGCGCGCGCCTGCGCGGCGCTCACGGCGTGCCTGAACCCCGAAAACCTCAGCTTCGTGGCCGACTTGTACGCCGCCAGCGACGCCGACCTGTGCGCCGATAGCCCCAAGCGCCCCGAAGACGTGGACGCCTACGAGGCGCGGCGGGAGAAGAACCGCGCGTTCTGGGAAGCGCAGGCGAAGGCGGACCCCGCGGCGCTGGAGGCGGCCGTGGTGCGCGCCATCATAGGCGACGGCGCGCTGCACGCGTCGCAGCGCGCCGTGCTCGACCGCCTGGGACAGGGGCGCTCGGTGCTGGCCGTCATGGCCACGGGGCGCGGCAAGTCGCTCACGTTCCAGGTGCACGCGGCGTGCCGCGCGCTGCTGGCGCACGAGGCGAGCCTGTTCGTGTACCCGTTGCGCGCGCTCATCGCCGACCAGGCCTTCCACATCGCCGAGGCTCTGGAGCCGTTCGGCATCGTCACCGAGGTGCTCACCGGCGAAAGCACGCCGGAAGAGCGCCGGCAGGTGTACGCGGGGCTGGACGCGGGTGCGGTGGACATCGTGCTCACCACGCCGGAGTTTCTGGGCTACCATGCCGACGAGTTCGCCCGCAGCGGGCGCATCGGGTTCGTGGTGGTGGACGAGGCGCATCACGTGGGGCTGGCCAAGGCAGGGCAGCGAGTGGCGTATGCCCAGATAGGGCAGGCCATCCGGCGGCTGGGCAACCCTGTGGTGCTGGCACTCACGGCCACGGCGCCCACGCAGGTGGCGCAGGACATAGACGCCGTGCTGCCGGCGTGCGAGCGGGTGATCGACCGCACGGCGCGCGACAACCTGTTCGTGGACGACCAGCGCAACCTGCGCAACCGCGACGACTATCTGGCGAACCTGGTGGCCGGCGGCGAGAAGACGGTGGTGTACGTGAACTCCCGCGAGCAGTCGGTGGCCGTGGCGCGCAACCTGCGCAAGCGCGTGCCGCAGCTGGCGCCGCTCGTCGGCTTCTACAACGCCGGCCTTTCGCGCGCCGAGCGCAAGCGCATCGAGGAGCTGTTCCGCACAGACGCCCTTTCGGTGCTGGTGGCCACGTCGGCCTTCGGCGAGGGCGTGGACATTCCCAACATCCGCCACGTGGTGCTGTACCACCTGCCGTTCAACGAGGTGGAGTTCAACCAGATGAGCGGGCGCGCGGGCCGCGACGGCAAGAAGGCCGTGGTGCACCTGCTGTTCGGCCGCGCGGACGCCGGCATCAACGAACGCATCCTGCACGACATGACGCCCGACCACGACGTGCTGGCACAGGTGTACCGCCGCCTGCGCGCCGTGCAGCGCACGAGCACCTCGCCCTTCTTCACGCTGGGCAACGCGGAGCTGGCCGAGCTTTCCAGCTCGCGCACGTGCCCGGTCAGCCCCACGTCGGTGGCGTGCGGCGTGGCGGTCTTCCGCGAGCTGGGCCTCATAGAGACGCACGTGGCATACGCATCGGGCGAGGTGACGCGCTCCATTCACGTGAACGACACGGAATCGAAGGTGGAATTGACCGACAGCGTGCGGTATCGTGAGGGGTTGGGCGAACGGGACATCTTCTACGCGTTCCGCGACTGGGCCATGCGCAGCGACGCTGCCAGCCTGCACGTGCGCGTGTCGCGGCCCATCGTGCCCGGGGACGCCGGGCAGGGCGCCGCAGGGAGGGAAGGAGGCCGCCTGTGAGCACCGACGACAAGAAACGGGGCGGCGCACGGGAGCCGCAACCGGCCAAGGATGCACCTGCTGCCAAGGACGCACGGGATGCGCGCGCCGCATCTGCCGAACCGGGCGGGAAACGGGCCGGCGGGCACACGCAGCACGGGCGCGAGGAACTGATCGGCGCGCCCTTGGAGACGACGGCGAAGCGCCAGACCGTGGAGGACGTGCTTCTGGGCCGCCCGCACGTGGCCGAAAAGGAGTTCGCCACCGAAGGGCGCGCGGACGCGCACCGCCTGCGGCCCACCGAAACGCCCGAGGAACGCTTCGCCGAGCTGCAGGAAGCCACCGGGGCCTACCTGTCCGAGGAGGACGAGGCGCTGCTTGCGCGGGCGTTCGCGTTCGCCGACGCCGCGCACAAGGGGCAGTGCCGCAAGAGCGGCGAGCCGTTCATCGTGCATCCGGTGGAGGTCGCGCTCATTCTGGCCGACCTGCGCATGGACGTGGAAACGCTGTGCGCCGCGCTCCTTCACGACACGGTGGAGGATTCGGGCGTGGCGCTCGAGCAGGTGGCGGAGACCTTCAACGAGCGCATCGCGCACTTGGTGGACGGCGTGACCAAGATCTCGCGCATCGAGGTGGAAAGCCTTTCGGACGAGCAGGCGGCCACCATCCGCAAGATGTTCGTGGCCATGAGCAAGGACATCCGCGTCATCGTGGTCAAGCTGGCCGACCGCCTGCACAACATGCGCACGCTGGCCGCGCTCAAAGAGGACCGGCGCATCTTCAAGGCGCGCGAGACGCTGGAGATATACGCGCCCATCGCGCACCGCCTGGGCATCAACTCCATCAAGTGGGAACTGGAAGACCTGGCCTTCTTCTACTTGGAACCCAACAAGTACAAGCAGATATCGCGCATGGTCACCGAAAGCCGCGCGGAGCGCGAGCAGTACCTGGAGCAGATCATCGGCATCCTGCACGGCGAAATGGAGAAGCTGGGCATTCAGGCCCAGATCATGGGGCGCCCCAAGCACCTGTACTCCATCTACCAGAAGATGACGAAGAAGGGCAAGGGTTTCTCCGAGATCTACGACCTCATTGCCGTGCGCGTGATCGTGAAGTCGGTGAAGGACTGCTATTCGGCGCTTGGCGCCGTGCACACCCTGTGGCACCCCATGCCGGGGCGCTTCAAGGACTACATCGCCATGCCGAAGTTCAACATGTACCAGAGCCTGCACACCACGGTCATCGGCCCGGCGGGCCGCCCGCTCGAAGTGCAGATACGCACCGAGGAAATGCACCGCCAAAGCGAGTATGGCGTGGCGGCGCACTGGCGTTACAAGGAGAAGGGCGGCAAGGGCGGCGACGCGCTCGACCAGCAGCTTGCATGGTTGCGCCAGATGGTTGACTGGCAGGACGAGACGCAGGACTCGCGCGAGTTCCTGAAAGACCTGAAAGTGAACCTGGCGCCCACCGAGGTGTTTGTGTTCACGCCGAAAGGCGAGGTCATGAGCCTGCGCGCCGGGTCCACCCCGGTGGACTTCGCCTACGCCATCCACACCGAGGTGGGCAACCACTGCGTGGGCGCGAAGGTGAACGGCTCCATCGTGCCGCTCACCTACGAGCTGCAGCTGGGCGACCGCGTGGAAATTCTCACGCAGAAAAGCGCCAGCCCCTCGCGCGACTGGCTGACGCTGGTGAAAACGCCCAGCGCGCGCTCGAAGATACGCTCGTACTTCTCCAAGATCAGCCGGTCGGACGACTTGCAGTTCGGACGCGACAAGCTCACGCGCGAGATGCGCAAGCACGGCATGGGCATTTCCAGCGCCCAGTCCATGCGCGCCATCAAGACGGTGTCGGAGCATTTGGGCTACAACGACCCCGACGACATGCTGGTGAACATCGGCACGAACAAGGAAAGCGCCCAGCACGTGGCCAACCGCCTGCTGAAGATTCTGGTGGACCGGGGCACCGCGGCGGACGAGATGCCGGGCTTGGGGGCGTCGGAGATATCCACCGGCGTGCTGCCCCCCATGCTCACCAGCGTGAAGCGCCCCAAGAAGCACGAGGCGCACACGTCCAACGGCGTGGTGGTGAAGGGCATCGACGACGTGCTG
>CAJFUR010000111.1 GCA_904420215.1 uncultured Eggerthellaceae bacterium | reverse complement strand
GGTGTTCAGCCCCGACGACACCATCCTCATCGGCGGCGACGAGCCGCCCACGTTCGACACGTCGGGCGAGGACATGCTGGGCGAGGCCCTGCCGCCGCGTTCCTACCAGCGCAATCTGGAAGAACTCGACGCGCTTCTGGGTTCGGTGGGAGCCTTCGGCTTCGGGCTTACCAGCAAAGAGCACGAGGAAGCCGACGACGCCGAGGAATAAGGAATCTGGGCGCGCCCCACACAGGGGGCGCGCCTTCTTTGAAAACATGCGATTTGACGGCATATTGCATGTTTTAATTTGCTAGAATGAGAGAACTGGCAAAGTCCGAACGCGGGCGGCGCTTCTTTTCGAAAGGAGTGATCGCCTATGGATGTCGTGTTTGCGATGTGCGAAGTTCTCTCGGGGGTTGCCGCCTTGGCAACCATTGCCGACTTCGTGTTGGACAAGAGGGAGAAGTATAAGCGTCAACGGATGGCAAGGGAAAAGGAAAGGGCCGGCTGCCACCGGCCCTCCTAACAAATCCCGCGCCGCCCGCCAAGGTTACACCACCCGGGCTTTGCTGGTACCGGTATTGTACCACGTTTCGTCCGCAACAGGCAAGGTGGGTTCATGAGCCGCAAAACCTTTATACCAACAGGCGAAACGCCGCCTGCGTCCCAAATCGGCGCGACGCTGGAGGCACTGGCCGCCACCATTGCCGCCCGTCGCGGGGCGGGGGAGGAAAGCTACACGCACCGCCTGCTGGCCGGCGCGCCGGACGCGGCGCTGAAGAAGGTCATGGAAGAAGCGGGGGAGGTGGCGCTGGCCGCCAAGGACGTGGAGGCGCTACCCTGCGTGCCCGACGCGCCTTCTGCAGAACGCGACGCGGCCATCGATCACTTGCGTTACGAGGCGGCAGACGTGCTGTACCATGTGCTCGTGGTGTTGGAGCGCTACGACATTCCGCTGGAGGAACTGGCCGCCGAACTCAATGCCCGGATGACGGCAGACGAGCGTCCCGCGGGCGGCACCCGGTTGTGCGAAGGACATGTGAGAAGGGGCAAGTGATGGCAAGGCTGTTCGGGACCGATGGCGTTCGCGGTGTGGCGAACGCGGAGTTGACGTGCGACTTGGCATTCAAGTTGGGTCAGGCGGCGGTGGCCTTCCAGGGCAAGACCATCCTCGTTGGCAAAGACACGCGCCTTTCGGGCGACATGCTGGAATCCGCCGTGGCGGCCGGCGTCATGTCGATGGGCGGTACGGCACTGCTCGCCGGCATCGTTCCCACGCCAGCCATCGCGCTTCTGGTGCGCGAGCTGGTGTGCGACGGCGGCGTGGTGATATCGGCCTCGCACAATCCTCCGGAATACAACGGCATCAAGCTGTTCGACAACGCGGGCTTCAAATTGCCCGATGCGGTGGAGGACGAGATAGAGGCGTTCGTTGCCGCGGGCGGCGCCGCGCCTGCGGACCTGCCGGCGGGCGACGCCGTGGGCGTGGCGCTGCCGGTGGAGGAAGCGTGCGAGCTGTATATCGCGCATGCGGTGGCCACGGTGGCCGACGAGGGCATCGACTTTTCTGGTCTCAAAGTGGCGCTCGACGTGGGGCATGGCGCATCGTGCATGACGAGCCCCGAGGCGCTGCGCCGCTTGGGCGCCGACGTCACGGTGATCAACGAGGACTTCGACGGCACCGACATAAACGTGCAGTGCGGTTCCACCCACTTGGGCCCCGTGCGCGACTTGGTGTCGGAAATTGGGGCGGACGTCGGCATCGCCCACGACGGCGACGCCGACCGCGTCATGTTGGTGGACGCGCGAGGCAACGAGATCGACGGCGACGTGGTGGAGGCCGTGTGCGCCATCGACCTCAAGGAGCGCGGCCTGCTTGCCGGCAACGCCGCCGTGTCTACGGTCATGTGCAACCTGGGCCTTTCGCATGCTTTGCGCGACGCGGGCATCGAGCTGGTGCAGACGAAGGTGGGCGACCGCTACGTGCTCGAGGCCATGCGTGAGAACGGCTATGTGATCGGCGGCGAGCAGAGCGGCCACATGATCTTCCTCGAGCACAACTCCACGGGCGACGGCCTGGTGACGGCGCTGCAGTTCCTGGCGGCGTGCAAGCGTGCGGGCAAGTCCGTCGCGGAGGCGGCCGCGGTGATGACGCGGTTCCCACAGGCTCTCGTCAACGTGCAAGTGCGTGACAAGCATGCGCTCGAAGGCAGTCAGGCCGTTGCGCAGGCGGTGGCTGCGGCAGAGGCCGAACTGGGCGAGAATGGCCGCGTGATCATCCGCCCGAGCGGCACCGAACCGTGCGTGCGGGTCATGGTGGAGGCTTCCGAGGCCGACGTGGCCGAACGCCATGCCCGCGCCATCGCCGCAGTGGTGGAGGCGGAGCTGTAGGCGCAACACGCAACTATTGCGAATGCGCAATCTGAATGCAAATCTTGCTCAATGGCCAATCGGGCTTTTGAAACGTATCCTCTTTGCAGGGTGGAAGCAATCGCTCTACAAGAAGGAGGAGACGATGAAAGGCAAGAAGCTGGGCATGGGCGTTGCCACAGTGGCTCTTTGCGGCATCGTTGCCGGCGGGGCGGCTTTGGCAGGTTGCGCTCCTCAGGCGACCGGCGGCGGTGAAGCGTCGAATGCGGCATCGCCGGCCGTGCCCGAGGTGACGCTGGGGGCAAACGGGGTTGCGCACATTGCCGACTGGCAGGAAGTGTATCCGTTGCAGACCGCCTCGTTTTTGAACGGGGCGAATGTCGTCGAGGAACGCGATGGCGACAACCGTTCCCACAGCCACGCGCTGCTGGCCGAGGAAATGGAGGCCTTCATTCCCGATGCCACGTACTCGGTACGCTGCATGGGGTGCCATTCCTCGTGGTTCACCGAAATAGTGAATGCCCATGGTTCGAGCACCGAGGTGCTCGATTCTCCCATGGCCAGCTATGCCGACGAATTTACCGACATGGAGTTCTGGGATTGTCGGACGTGCCATGGCGACAATCCCGCAGAAGTGTTGGAGCCGTGGAACGAAACGTTCAAGGCCGTTTCCAAGAGCTACGAGTTCCCTGAAGCGGATGTCGTGTGCGGGCAGTGCCATTCTGCCACGTCCGAGAACTTGTGGGAAACCGATTGGGATGCCATCGACATTTACCGTAACGGCGTGAGTGCCGATGGGCTTTTCCAAACGTTCCTCGATTCCGAAGCCGAGGGCCTTTCGAAAGCGGTTCCCGGCGGCGAGGGCGGCTACATTACCGACTACGACGAGGAAACGGGGTTGAAATACTACGGTGGCGGTTCGGTGGTTGACTTGGAGAATTTCCAAGGAAGCAACCACCAGAGCTTGGGGTTGACGTGCACCTCGTGCCATATGCCGCAGACGAACGACCCCGAAACGGGCGAAACGTACACGAGTCACGATGCATCAGGCTCGCCTCTCGAGAATCCTGTGGCGCTGGACTATTGCCTGACGTGCCATAAAAATCAAGGTATTGACTCTCCGGAGGCCATGAAAGAGTTCGTGCTGGACAAAGAGGAGCAGCTTGCCGAGGGGCAGCTGTGGATGCGGGAGAATCTGGAAGTGCTGAAAGACGCTATTGCCGACGCTGCCGCGACGGGCAACGTGGACGAGGCCACTTTGGACGAGGCGCGCATGGCTTGGTCGAAGGGCAGTTGGTATTTGCGCTACACTTATGGGCATGAGGGCGAGAATGTGGGCAAGAAGGCCGCCCATAACTTCGATCAGATGATGAGCCTGATGCAGCAGGGTCGTCAAATGGTGACGGAGGCCATTGACAGCTTGGCCTAGCGAAGCTTCGGCTGAAAAAGTTGGCCAGCACGCCCTTGGGGAGGGTGTGCTGGCTTTTTGCGCGAAGGAGACGTGGAGGGCGTCATGGGGAAAACGGAACCGGGGCGGCTTTCCCTCAAGTTGGCGGCATTGGTCACGGTGGTTGTGGTGGTTGCCGCGGCAGCTTACATTGCTTGGACCCAATGGGCCCAGAACGCCGCCGTGGAAAGCAAGGTTCTTGCAGAGGCGCGCACCTTGAACACCGAGATGAGCGCCGTGTGGGACTACATCGACGAATCCCAGCAGGCCATAAACGTCAATGCCGACGGCACGTATGACTTCAAGGGCATTTACTGCTCCATGGCAGGCAAGGCCATTGCCCAGCGCTTCACGCGCGATTCCGATGGCTACGGCATCCGCTACGTGCGCGAGAACCCGCGATCGGCAACCGACGTGCCCGACGAATTCGAGCGGGCAGCCCTTCGTCGATTCACGGAGGATGGGGCGACAGAATACTATGAGATGGCCGAGCAGGACGGCAAACCGGTGTTCCGCTACGCTTCGGTGCTCGAAATCAAGTGGAATTGCCTGGAGTGCCATGGGGATCCTGCGGGCACTCCCGATGAAACGGGGTTTCTGCGCGAAGGCATGGATCTGGGCGACGTGGCCGGTGCGGTGAGCATCACCATTCCCGTGGATTCCTACGTGCGGGAGTCGCGCGCCGAATTCTTCCGCTCGGTGGGGTTCTTCATCCTGCTTGCGGCCGCCATTGTGGCGGTGCTGCTGTCCCGATGCATCGGTGGATAACGCGTCCGTTGGAGCGGTCGAACCGGCGGCTCGAGGACGAGAACCGGCAGAAGTCCGACTTCCTGGCAACGATGAGCCACGAGTTGCGCACGCCGCTGTCCTCCATCATCGCGTTCACGGACATTTGGGAGAAGTCCCATGCCGGCGACGACTCGGCCGAACGGCGGCTTGTCGAGGAAATCAAACAGAACAGCACCACGCTTCTGAACATGGTGAACAACACCATTGACGCTGCGAAGCTCGAGGCCGGCAGTTTGAGGGTGCAGTGCAGCGACGTGGATCTCGTGGACGTGGTGGAGGTGGTGTTTTCGGTGGCCGAGCCTCTGGCCATCAAAGAAGGCATTCGTCTTACGCGCACGGTTGACCCTGAAATCCCTTTTTTGCGCACCGATGCGGAGGCGGTGCGCAAAATTGCCATGAACTTGGTGAGCAACGCGCTGAAATACACGGGACCCGGCGGCGCAGTGGACGTCGAAGCCTATTCCGCCGCGAACAGCCAAGCGGCCGTGTTGCGTGTGAGCGACACCGGCTGCGGCATCAGGCGCGAAGACTTCGAAACCATTTTCCAGAAGTTCGATCGTCCCAGCAGAGGCGACGAGCCGCCCGCAGGCGGCAGCGGGTTGGGGCTTTATCTGGTGAAAAGCCTGACCGAAAAACTCGGTGGCACGGTGAGCGTGGAAAGCGAAGTGGGAAAGGGCAGCGTGTTCACGGTGCAGCTTCCCCTTCAATGCCCGCCAGACGAGGACGAAGGGGGAGAGGGGCGGTGACGAAGGTTCTGCTGGCCGACGACGAACGCAGTTTGTGCGAAGCGGTGCGCATGATCTTGGAAGACGCCGGCTACGAGGTGTGCGTGGCCCACGACGGGCGCGAGGCCGTGGACGTGTTCTGGCGCGAACAGCCCGATCTGGCCATCTTGGATGTCATGATGCCCAAGCTCGACGGGTTCGAGGTGGTGGAGCGGATTCGCGGCATGCGGAAGGACGTGCCGGTGCTCATCCTGTCGGCCAAGGGCGACATCGTAGACAAGAAGCGCGGTTTCGCAGTGGGGGCCGACGATTACGTGGTGAAGCCCTTCGACGACGACGAGATCGTGCTGCGCGTGGGCGCCCTTTTGCGTCGGGCCGCCATGGGGGCCGTCCCGGCAGATGGCGAGGCAACGGCGCTTTCCCCGGTCGAAACGCGCCGGCTCATGCATCCGGTCACTCTTGGCGACCTCACCATCGATCCCCGCCGCTACGAGGTGACGGTGGCTGGCAGGGCAGTTACTCTCACGCCGAAGGAGTTCCAGATCCTTGCCCTGATGGCCGATCATCCCGGTGAGGTGTTCACGAACGAGGAGCTGGTGGAAACCATCTGGGGCAGCGAGTACACCGGCGAGGCCATCAGCATACCCGTGTATATCCGGCGCATTCGCCTGAAAATTGAGAAGGATCCCAGCAAGCCCCAGTATCTGCAAACCGTGTGGCGTTTCGGTTACAAGCTGGGCGGGTAGACGGGCTGCGCCGTTCGCGGCGCCGCCGGCCGCGCCGCGAACGGCGCAGCCCTCGCCTTCCCATGGCGTGCCGCGCCCCCGCTCTCCTGCGCCCCTAAAGCCGCAGGAGACGGGCGAGCGCGCGTGCGAGAAGGCTGGGCTTTCTGGGGCGCGTTGCCGGCTGCGGCGCGACGGCCAGCGCGCGCAGCGGCTCGCCCGCGCTGCCGCCTGCGCCGTCTGCGCCGCCCGGCCATGCGGCGTCCGGCTGCCCGCCGTGCGTCGGCGGCACTGCGGCACCGTCCGCCGGCACCGTCACGGCGTCGGCGGACGGCAGCACCACGGCCTCCACGACGGTCTCCTGCCCGCGCCACGGCGCATGCGGGCGGTTCGCGTCGCGGGCCGCCTCCCGCTCGGCGGCCTTTTGGTGGCGGCGCTGCGCCTCCTCGATGAGGTGTTGCTGGGAGTCGAACCGCACCGTGCGGCCCTGTTCGTCTTCGCGGGCGAAGAAACCCAGCGGCGTGTAGGTGCGGTCGGGCAGAAGCTCGCGCAGCTTCGCCGTGTCGGCCATGCAGATGTCCAGGTAGTTCTGTATCTGCGCACGCAAATCGCGGTTGAGGACGGGCCAGGCTATCTCGATGCGCTTCTCCATGTTGCGGGTCATGAGGTCGGCGCTCGAAAGGTACATCTTCATGTCTTCGCGCGGGCCGAACCCGTAGATGCGGCTGTGCTCCAGCAGGCGACCCACGATGGACACCACACGCACGCCTTCGGTGGCTTCGGGCACGCCCGGCACGAGGCAGCAGATGCCGCGCACGAACAGCGTCACGGGAACGCCCGCCCGCGCGGCCTCCACCAGCTTCTCCATGATATCCTTGTCGGTGATGGAGTTGGTCTTGAAGAACACGCCGCACGCCCGCCCTGCCCGGGCGAGGGCAATCTGCTCGTCTATGTGCTCCATGATCTTCGGCTTGATCTGCAGCGGGGCCACCCACAGGATGTCGTAGTTGTCGGAGGTGTTCTCCAGCCCCATGTTGCGGAAGAACTCCACGGCGTCGCGGCCGATGGTGGGGTCGGTGGTGATGAACGACAGGTCGGTGTAGAGCCGCGCGGTCTTCTCGTTGTAGTTGCCGGTGCCCAGCTGGGTGATGTGTTGCAGGCCGTGCTCGGTCTGACGCGTGATGCAGCAGATCTTCGAGTGCACCTTGTAGTCGCGGAACCCGTAGATCACGTTGCAGCCGGCCTGCTCGAAGCGCTGCGACCATTCGATGTTGTTGCTTTCGTCGAACCGGGCGCGCAGCTCGAACAGCGCCGTGACCTCCTTGCCTTCCTCGGCGGCGGCGATGAGGGCCTCCGCCAGATGCGACTGGCGCGCCAGCCGGTACAGCGTGATCTTGATGGAGACGACGGCCGGGTCGTGCGCCGCCTCGCGCAGCAGCTGCACGAACGGGTCCATGCTCTCGTAGGGGTACGAGAGCAGCACTTCGTGCTCGGCCACTTGGTCGATGACGGGGCGGCGCTGGTCGAGCGAGGCGGGCCATTGCGGCGCGAAAGGCACGTTCGTCAAGGTTGCGCGCTGCTTCTCGGGCAGGCGCGCCGCCACGTCGTAGGTGTAGCTCATGTCGAGGGGCACCGACGTCACGAACGTCTGGTGCTCCTTGAGGTTGAGGCGCTTCATCAGAAGCGGCCCCACGGTGCTGGACAGCTTGCGCTCGCTTTCCAGCCGGACGGGCGCCAGCCGCGCGCGCTTCTTCAGGATGCGCTTCATGTGCTCGCGGTAGTCCTCGTCCGATTCGTCGGTGCCTTCCGTGGCGTCGAGGTCGGCGTTGCGGGTGACGCAGACCACGTTGGTGTGCTTGACCTTGTACATGGAGAATATCTCGGGCGCCGCCATTTCGATGGCGTGTTCGAGCAGGATGAACTGCAGGCCGTCGCCGGGCAGGGCGATGATGCGCTGGCATTGGCGCGGCATGGGCACCAGCCCCAGCGGCACGCCTTCGGCGCCGAGGTTCTTCGCTGCTTTCGCCTGTTTGACGGCTGCCTTTTCGGTGGGGTCGGCCTTGCCGGCCTTGTCTGCCTTGTCGGACTTGGCTTTGCCTTTGTCCGCGTGCCCGCCCTTGCCCTTTTCCGACTTGGCGTTGGCGGTGTCCTTCGCGTCCTTGGCGCCTTTGGCGGCCTTGTCCTTTCCCTTGGCGCCTGCCGCGCCTTGCGCGCCCTTGCCGTCGCCTGCCGCCTCGGCCTGCTCGTCCAGGCGCACCACCACGTACAGCGCCCCGTTCTCGAGGTGGGGGAAGGGATGGCGCGCGTTGATGATCTGCGGCGAAAGGAACGGCAGGACGTTTTGGTCTACGTGATTGCGCAGGAAGGCGCGTTGCTCGTCGTCCAGGTCGTCGGGGCGGAGATGGCAGATGCCTGCCTTTTGCAAAAGGCCGCGCAGCGTTTCGTAGGTGCGCTCGTAGATGGGGTAGAGTTCGCGGCAGCGCCCGTAAATGGCGGCGAGCTGCTCGGAGGGGGTCATGCCCGACTTCGAGTCGATGATGTGCTTCTTCACCAGCGCGAGGTCGGTCAGGCTGCCCACGCGCACCATGAAGAACTCCTGCAGGTTGCTCCAGAAGATGGAGATGAAGTTCAGGCGCTCGAGCAGGGGCACGGTCTCGTCGGCGCCCTGGTCGAGGACACGCTCGTTGAAGGCGAGCCAAGACAACTCGCGGTTCTGCAAATACGGTGCGGCCTTCGGCGTCTGCGGGTCGTCCATGATGCCTTCGCCTCCTGTTGTGCCGGGTGTGCCTGTTGCGGCAGTTGCGCTTGCTGCGTCTGCTGCGGCCGTTGTGGCTGCTGCGGCCGCCGCGCTTGCTCCTGCTGCGTCTGCCGCGATGTTGGTGGCGGTTGGGTCCATCATACTCCCTCTGGTGGCGCCTGCGCGCTATTTCGCGAGGATTGCGCGTTCGGGCGCGGCTTGCTTGCGGGTTGCGGCGGCTTTGGCGGCGCATACGGATGCGGCCTTCTTGGCCGCCCGCTGGCGCGGCGAGGCGGCGGGGGCCAGCATGCGCTCCATGAGGTAGCCCTCGCGCAGCCCGTATTTGCATATCTCCAAGGCATCGGCCCCGAAGCCGGTCAGCAGGGCGTGGGCGATCAGGCAGCCGGGAACCAGCGTGTGCACGCGCTCCGGCACGGCCTTGACCGCCTGGTGCGCGAAGGTTCCGGGGTCGCGTTGCAAAAGATCGAGGATGCTGGCGACCTCGTGCGGGGCGAGCGCGCGCGGGCGCGTTTCCAAGGCGTGCACCTGCGCGTGCATCTTGGCGGCGGCGCGCACGCTTCCCCCGATGCCGTAGAAGCGCGCCGCGCGGTAGGCGCTGGCATCCGGCAGGGCGCGCACCTGCTGCCAGAACGCCTGCGCGATGGCCTCCGCTTCCTGCCGCGTGGGCAGCACGCCGGCGACGTGCTGCGCATACGAGGAAAGCGACCCCTGCGGGATGCTGACGTTGGCGAAGTCCTGGCCGTTCTCGATGCGCGTGAGCTCGGTGGAGCCGCCGCCGATGTCGATGAGCGTGCCGCGGTCGATCGCGCGGTCGCAGGTGGCGCCCACGAAGCCCAAGTGGGCCTCGTCGCGGGCGGAGAGCAATGCGATGGGCATGCCGATGGCATCCTGCAGGGCTGCCACGGCCTCGGCCGAGTTTTCGCAGTTGCGCAGCACGGCGGTGGCGAACACGTCGATGCGCTTGCAGTCGAAATACCGCGCGCGCTTCAAGTGGCCCTTGAGCACCGACGCCGCACGCTCAATGCCTGCCTGCACGAACGTGCCGTTTTGCACGTAGGCGGACAACCCCGCCATGACCTTGTCGTTCATGAGGCTGCGGAAGTCTTTGTTCGTGTAGGAGGCCTGGCGGTCGTTCTTGACCTCGTAGACGACGAGGCGCACCGAGTTCGATCCCAGGTCGATGACGCCGTAGTTGGGCATGGGCAATCCGTTCTCTTCGTGGCGCCGCGCACGGCAGCCGCGTCGGGCAGCGCACGGCCGGCCGGCTTTGGCGGGGCCGTGCGGGCGGCGGCGGGCCGCGCGATGGCGGACGGCACGCGGGTGGGCCGCCACCCGCACGGCCTGCGCAGCCGCCGCCCCGCATGACGCCACGCATGGCGATGGACTGGCTGTGCGGCCGCATGGGCAAGGCGCCCCGCATGGCATGGTCCCGCCCATTCTAGGGGATGGCGCCCGCCCTGCCCAGCGTGTGCACGAAAGCGGCGGCAAGATTTTACCTGTCCTTGATGCGGGCGGCATTCGCCTTGTTTCGCCTGTCGTGAGGTGGCAAGACTGAAAGGCGCAGTCAAAGGTGTCTTCTTCAACCTATGCATTATAATGTGGGCGGGCGCGCACGGTTTCTGTCGCATGAACGTGGGGCTTGTCGCCCATGCAGGCGCATTGTCGGCATTATGTCAGCGTGTTGGCATAGCGACAGCCAGACCGCGCATCTTATTGCCGAAGGGGGGGCGATTCGATGGATTATCATCAGATCGAAAATTTCTGCAAGGTCTACGAGTGCGGTACGATATCGGGAGCTTCCCGAGAGTTGTTCATTTCGGAGCAGGGCCTGTCGAAATCCATTTTGAAATGCGAAAGAGAGATCGGTTTCGATCTTTTCAAGCGAACTACGCGCGGTCTCGAGCTCACTGAAGCAGGTAGTATGGTGCTTGAAAAAGCCAAATGCGTTATAAAGGCCATGAAAGAATTCGATGCAGGCATCGAAGCCATTCGCAAAGGATCGCCACAGAACTGCATAACCATTGGATTTTATTGCGGGTTTCTGGGAAACAAAAAATCTCCCTTGTCGGTCATTGATTTGCTGAAATTCGAGGAAATGCATCCCGAGACGCTTTTGACCATTTACGAGTACCCGAATGACCGAGTTGTCAAAATGGTAAGGAATGGTTCGCTTGATCTGGGAATATGCGTTGGTGAAGTGTCGGGTGATTTGCTGAGCTTGGAACTTTTGAAGGTGAATCTGGTGTGGGCCGTCAACAAAAACAACCCTTTGGCGCGCAAGGAGGCCATTGCCTGGTCCGACCTTGAGGGCCAGCGGGTCATCCATCTCAACAGCAAATCAGACATGGATTCCAACATTCGGCGCATCTGCAAGAAGTCTGGAGCCAATGTAGCTTCATCTTCGATTTACGTTTCCGATTCGACGGCTTTGGAGTGCGTGTACGAAAACGTAGGGGTGTGTCTGCTCGACAGGCGGCATATGGATCAAGCAGACGAAGACAGGGTCGTGTTCAAGCCCATTGCCAAAGAAGCGGGTTTTTTGCGACCGCCGGTATCGGTCATTTGGAATCCCCAGAGCGAGTTGAAATACAGCTACGAAGAAATCATAGAGTACATCAGGGACACTGCTTCAAGCAAGCGTCTCGGCAAGTTCGCCGATTAGTTCGTCTTCTGTTGTTGCTGCAGTGGGGAATCCCTGCCGTTCCGCCGGACGGGTTGTTTTTGGGCGGGTGAACGGACTCAGTCTCGCAAACGAATAACTGCGGCTCCACTGCATGCCGTGCGGGACCCGCCTTTGCCGCGCTTTTGAAAGGCGTGGGGTTCACATGCGCTCGCTTTGGCCTGCGGGCGGCGCAGTCAAACAACAACTTCCGGTTGTACAGTGCAAACATTAGGCCTGTTATCTCGGTAAATTCATCCTGCTAAGCTGTATTCGCCCGAGTGGTTTCGGAGGGCTTCCGCGAAGCCCCGTCTGTGCACCGGCAGTCTCGGGAGATCCGTATTGGTTCGATTGGGGATAACTTAGGAGGAGAAAATGGCCGAAGCTACAAAGCCGCGCCAAAAACTTACCGGCACGCAAATCGGCACGCTCGTGGGCGCCCTTGCCGTTTACGCTTGTGCGCCAACCACCAATATTCCAAACGTTATCACGACGGAACTTCAGGCGGTGTACTCGAGCGTCGATCCAGGTACGCTTTCCTATTTCCTTACGATTACCAATTTGCTAGCCATGGCAGGCGCGTTTCTGTTTGGCGTTCTTGCGGGCAAATATGTCAAGTTCAAAACCATCACCATGATAGCCATCGTTTTGTTCGTTGTTGGCGGAGCGGCTCCGCTCGTCTTGCCCGACGGGACCCCGTTCATTGTGCTGGTTTTGACGCGAGCCGTGCTGGGACTGGCGCTTGGCTGCTTTACGCCCATGGCTCAGTCTGTGGTGGTTCAGACGTTCGCCGAACCTGGCACACGCTCGTACTGGTTGGGTATTGCTGGCATCTGCTTCAACTTGTCGCTCGCGTTCGGTTCCACCATTGCTGGAATGCTGGCCTTGATCAACTGGAGAATGGCGTTCGCCTTTTACCTGATCGGTTTCATCCCGATGATTCTCATGGGTATCTTCTTCAAGGGGGATCCGAACGCCGCGTCTCAGGAAAAGGAAGATAAGTCCGAGAAGAAGGGTCGTTTCTCAGAGATCACGCCTCGCTCGTGGATTCTGATGTTCACGTTCTTCGCCGTGATGCTCACTTTGGGCTGGTTCACCAGCTTCGGACGCTTGGCCCTGACCGATATCGGCGTTGACTCGGCTCTATTCGGCACCATCATGTCGGTGCGCACCGTCGGTTCCATTCTTGTGGCGGCCGTTTTCGGCTTGATATACAAATTTGCCAAGAAATTCTGCCTGGGAGTCGGCGCCGCGCTTGTCGCTCTCGCTTTCGCCCTGTTTTTCTGGCTAGCTTCTTCGGGCGTTTTGAACGTCCCCGTTGCCTATATTGCCGCTTTCAGCATGGGCTTCGGCATGAACATGCTTACATGCGGCATGGCCCAGATTCTGAGCGTTCTGAACAAGCCTGCCATTATCACGTTCCTGCTCGGCATCAACACTTTGGCCATGAATTTCGGCTCGTTCGCGTCCTCGCCAACTTCGCAGGTGTTCTTCGGAATAGCCCCGGATGCGCCCCAGTACATGATCTTCATGGTGGCTGTTGTCATCTGCGTCGCCCTGACGGTGGTGAACGTCATTGCGGTCATGGGTGCCAAGGATGTTGCAGTTGCCGACGAGGAAGTTGGAGCTGACGCCTGACGAAGGCGAACTGCTGTTATTTCGGCTCTTTGTCAACCTTCTAGAGAAAGGTGATCGTGCCATGTGTTTCAGACCAAGTGAGGCGGTCGTCATGACCAATATTTGCAAAAAGTGCGGTGCGGACAACGAGGTGGGGGCAACCGAGTGCACTCAGTGCGGTGCGAAGTTGCGGGCGATGCCTCCCATGCCGGGAGTTGCCGATGCGGCGGCGCTGGGCTCCATGGCCAATCCCTCCGCCCCTTCCGCCCCCGGTGCACCCAAGCCGCCGGCGCCGAAGAAACCCGAGTAGCGTAATTGGCAGAAAGGCTGTCTTGCATTCTGCTTGATGGCCTTTCTGCCTCTGGTTCGATGACGATATGTTGAATCCAAGCGGGAGAGGTTCGATGCTGAAGGTTCATTTCAACGAAGATGCGCCGCCTGCAGTGCGCGAAACGGGAGATGGTACGGTGATCTACCGTACATGTGCTGCAGGACTTGGCTGTCATAACCAAGGTTGCGGCTTGAGGGTTCATGTGAAGGACGGCGTCATTCGGAAGGTGGAGGGTGATCCCGACCATCCCATCACAAAGGGTCGTCTTTGCGTCAGGTGCCTGACCGCGCTTGAGTACATCAATCACGAAGACCGCCTTCTGCATCCCCTGAAACGCGTGGGCAAGCGGGGTGAGAACAAGTGGGAGCGCATCACTTGGGACGAGGCGCTCGACGCGGTAGTGGAGAAGTATCGCCAAACCGTCGAGAGCTATGGCGTCAATGCGGTTGCCGTTTTATGCGGAACGGGTCGCGAAGCTTCCAAATACCACCATCCTCTGGCTTTCGACGTGTTCGGGACGCAGACCGTCATCCATCCCAATTCGGGTTGGTCATGCATCGTGCCCCGCAAGGCGATGATGCGCTGGGCCATGGGTGCACCATATATAGAAATCGACAATGCGGCAGGCCTTGCCGGCCGTTACGACGACCCTGCTTGGGAATGCCCGAAGTACATGTTGGTGTGGGGGCGCGATCCGCTTCGCTCCAACGCCGATGGCCTTTGGGGCCATTCAATGATAGAGATGATGAAGCGTGGCTGCAAGCTGATTGTGGCCGACCCCCGGGTGAATTGGCTTGCCACGCGAGCCGAATACCATCTCCAGCTGCGTCCGGGGACGGATGGCGCATTGGCCATCGGGCTGCTCAATGTGGTCATAGAAGAAGGCCTTTACGATCACGATTTCGTGGATCGGTGGACATACGGCTTCGACGAACTGGCAAGGCGGTGCCGGGAGTATCCGGTCGAAGACGTTGCGAGGATCACCGGCGTCGATCCCGATGACATCCGGGGCGCTGCGCGCTGCCTGTCCGAAAAACCCTCCACGCTTTCCATGGGGTTGGCTGTCGATCAGAATCCCAACTGCCTGCAAATAGGGCACGCCCTGCTCTCGCTTTTCGCCATTTGCGGCAATATGGACATTCCCGGGGGATGCCTCATGGGCGCGACGTCCACGTTCGGCGGTCAAGTGGAGAACAAGCCCAAGGGCGAAGACGAGGATGCGGAACCCGAAGGGCTGGCGAAGTACGACAACACGGATACCCCGATGATCGGCCATGATCGCTATCCGGCCATGGGGGCTCTGGTCATGACGGCGCATCCCGATGCTGCTCTTGACGCCATCGAGACGGGTGCTCCGCATCCTGTGAAATTCGCCTACATATTCAACAACAATCCCATTGCCTGCATGGTCACGCAACCGAAGCGCTGGTATGAGGCTCTGCGGAAGCTGGACTTCATCGTGGTCGCCGACCTTTTCATGACGCCGACTGTCTTGGGCTTGGCCGACATTGTGCTGCCTGCCTCGAGCTATTTTGAACACGACGGCCTCATTTCGAACAACAACTTCTCGCAGCCAGGACAGTTGGGATCCAATATCAAGGTCATTCCCAACATGGGGGAGACGAAGTCGGATCTCGAGATCATCATCGAGCTCCACAAACGCCTGTACCCTCGCTCCGCGAACGTGAAATATCGCTCGCCCGAAGACTATTTCAACGCCGAACTGTCGCAGGTCCCCGGGCTGGATGTGAGTTTCTCCCAAATTCGCGAAAAGGTGATCGGTCAATACGAACTCGACTATAGGAAATACGAGAAAGGGCTTCTGCGACCAGACGGCGCGGTGGGATTCAATACTCCTACCGGGCGCATCGAACTTTACAGCACCCAGCTTGCCCGTTTTGGCGAAGATCCCCTACCATACTACCTCGCCCCTAAATACTCGAAGGAAGAAAGGCCCGATCTTTTCGAGGAATACCCCCTGACCATGACCACGGGCGCGCGTCGTTTCACGTCGTTTCATTCCGAAAATCGGCAGATAAAAACATTGCGCGAGATGCATCCGTGGCCAACCGTTCAGATCAATCCCACAACTGCGGCGGGGCTTGGCATCGACGACGGGGCTTGGGTCTGGATAGAGAACCATTTCGGGCGTGTGCGCATGGTTGCAGAGGTAACTCCCATAGTGCAGGAAGATGTGGTGTCCTGTGACCATGGCTGGTGGTATCCCGAAGGCGATCCCGACAGCCTGTACGGCGTCTTCGAGGCGAATGTCAGCAGCCTCATTCCACACGAAGAAAACGGTCCGCTTGGTTTCGGCACTCATTACAAATGCATGCCCTGCAAAGTGTATCGGGCGCAAGGAGGCGAATAGTCATGCAGTCCTACGGTTTGCTTATTGACAACCGTTACTGCACAGGTTGTCGCTCGTGCGAAGTTGCCTGCAGAAACGAACGCGAGCTTTCGCTTGGCCAATGGGGCATCAAAGTGCTGGAATTGAAGCCGTTCAAACTCGCGGACGGCAAACATTGGGAGCACCGCTACGTTCCCGTGCCTACGGCGGAATGCGACTTGTGCGGGGAGCGGGTTGCAAGTGGGGAGCAACCCAGCTGCGTCATGCACTGCCTCGCGAGCGTGATCGAGTATGGGACGCTCGAAGACCTTGCCGGAATCATGGCTGAGAAAGGGGAAATGACCTCCATTTTCATTCCATGAGAAAGGTTTTCGCCCGCATGGGAGATGGCCGCCTGCGTTTGCGTGTGGCGGCGATGTTTCGGGGACATTGTGCTGCCGGTCGGCCCGGCTGCCTTATGCACAGAAGGCGGCTGCTTTGGGCTGATGCGGCTGAAAAGGAACTGCTGGAAACGTTTGAGGGAAGAGGAGGACGGGATGGCCGGATTGCCTACAGACAAAGTCGTGCTCGTGCTCGAGCACGAAGGCCAGACGGTTGAAGCGGAGTTCATGTACGGTGACTTCTTCAGCGTCGTGTACGCCAAAGCGTTGGATGCCTTTGGCATTTCGTTGGCCGACCAAGCGAAATACGCTTTGTTCGACCAGACTGGGTCACGCGTTCCCAAGACGACGAAGATGATGGACAACGCGGAAATCGTCGATGGGTGCAAGCTCGTTCTCAGGCCGCGCTGAACGAAGCGCTGCCTTCGGGAAGAAAGAGGAGAACTCTATGGACAGAAGCAAGTATAACGGTGTCACGGTTGATCTGAGGAACGACTTCAGCGAGGAAGCCTATCCGAAAGACCGGCACGTGTGGCAGGATGACGAGTATACGGTCTACCGCAACTGCGTCTGGTCTGCTCCCGGATGTCATCAGGGATGCGGTGTTCTGTATTATGTCAAAGACGGCAAGCTGGAGAAAGTGGAAGGCGACCCGAACAGCACGGTGCAGAATGGGCGTTTGTGCATGCGCTGCCTTGCCCTGCCCGAAACCGTGTACAACGAAACCCGCGTCACCACTCCCTTGAAGCGCGTGGGCGAACGTGGTGAGAACAAGTGGGAGCGCATCACTTGGGACGAGGCATACGACATCGTGGAAGAGAACGTGCGCAGGGTATGGGACGAACTCGGCCCCAAGTCCATCCTTTGCCTGTTCGGTACCGGACGTAATGCCACGTGGCAGCTGCCGTTTCTGGGACTTGTCGGCTTCAAGACTCCCAATACATGTGGCGGCTTTCTTGCCGGCGATGCCTGTTATGCACCACGCTTGGCGGCCATGAACGCGTTCATGGGTAACTCCTTCATTGCCGACCTTGCTCAAGTGCATTCCGGGAAGTACGACGATGACCGTTGGCAGGTTCCGGCATACATCGTCATGTGGGGTTGCGATCCGCTGAAATCTAACTCCGATGGATTCTATGGGCATTGGGTCGTCGACGCGATGAAGCGCGGTTCGAAATTGATGACTATCGATCCCCGCGTCACTTGGCTTGGAGCCCGCTCGGACATTCTGATTCGCCTCCGTCCTGGAACCGATACCGCTTTGGCAATGGCCATGCTACACGTCATTGTCGAGGAGGAGATCTACGATCGCGAATTCGTGGAAAAATGGACATGGGGTTTCGAGGATATGAAGAACGCCGTTTCCGAGATGACTCCGGCTCGCGCCGCCGAAATCTGCTGGATCAAGGAGGATCAGATCGTGCGGGCCGCCCGCACGCTTGCCGCCGAAAAGCCGTGGGCCATGCAATGGGGCGTCGCCATCGACCATTGCAAGCATGCGACGGCTCTGGCCATGGCCATCATGTCGCTTATGGCCATCACGGGCCAAATTGACAGGCCCGGTTCCAACATCCTTGTCGATTCGGGCTATGTTCAGGCCGACATCCGCGCTGCGGTATCTCACAACGTTCCTCCCGAAGTCACTCAGGACCGTCTGGGGAACGACTGGTCCCCTTTGCGCAAATACGGTCACATCAGCCAAGCTTTCACCGATGCGGCGCTCCATGCCATAGAAACGGGGGAGCCCTATCCCATAGGCATGGTCTTCATATCGTCTACGAACACGTTTGCGAACATGGCTGCCGAGGCAGAGCGCGTCTATAGGGCTTTGAAGAAGGTTCCGTTCGTCGCCATCGCCGATTTGTGGCTGACGCCGACGGCGGTTGCCTGTGCTGACGTGTTCCTTCCCGTGGCTACCAGCCCCGAACGTGATGGCATTCGCGGATGGTGGAATCCGCTGCGCGCCATATACAAGGTTATCGACGTGGGGGAAGCCAAGACCGACGAAGAGATAGCTCTCGACCTCATCAAGCGTCTGAATCCGGAGGATGCGAAGTGGGACAACGCCGTCGAACTCATTGACTACGTTATGGAAGACCTTCAATCCTCGCGTTACGAGGGCAATCATGCCTCTTTGATAGAAGACGGCGAGTTTTACACGGACATCGACTACTTCAAGTACGAGACCGGACGGCTGCGTGCCGATGGTCAGCCGGGGTTCAATACCGCCTCCGGTCGCGTGGAACTGTTCTGCCTGAACTTCGATGACTTCGATCTCCCCGCAGTCACGTACTGGGAGGAGCCCACGGAATCCCCCGTTCGCACTCCTGAGTTGGCGGAAGAATATCCCTTCGTGCTTACCACGGGACAGAGGTCCTATGAGTTCTTCCATTCCGAGCATCGTCAGGTGAAGACCATGCGCGAGTTCCATCCGTGGCCGGTAAGCGAGATGAACCCCGAGGACGCGGCCGAACTTGGCTTGGAAGACGGCGATTGGATCGAGATTGAGAACACCCACGGCAAGGGCAAGTTCAAGCTCTCCGTCAATCCCGGCATGCGCCGCGGCGTCGTCAATGCTGAACAGGGCTGGTGGTTCCCCGAACGTGAGGGTGCGGAACCCGAGCTTTACGGAGTGTTCGAGTCGAATGCCAACTGTCTGACGGTGCAGTTCGACGTGGGTCCGCACTCGTATGGCTCTCCCTATAAAAATATGCTGTGCCGCGTCAAGAAGGCCGTTGGATACCATCCTCCGGCGAGCCTGTAGAACAAGGAGGTAGCCACCATGGCAAAGATGGGCTTGTTGATCGATTACGAATATTGCGACGGCTGTCATACGTGTGAAGTGGCCTGCAAAAAAGAGCTGGACTTGGCCAAGGGACAGTACGGCATCAAAGTGTTCCAGAGCGGGCCTTGGCCCATAGACGAAGAGAACGAGATATGGCAGTACGACAACATTCCTGTGCCAACCGACATGTGCAACCTGTGCGAGGGTCGCGTTGCTGCGGGGAAGATGCCGGCATGCGTGCACCATTGCCAATCGCTGTGCATGCGTTACGGATCCGTTGAAGAACTCGCTCCGTTTCTGGAAGAGAAACCCAAACGTGTGCTGTTTTCCGTGCGCGAGAAGTAAGGCCGCTTGAACGAGCGCCCGCTTTGGCGGGCGCCCGTTGCCGCTTTGGTTGCCATGATGGGCGCTGCCGAGCTTGTTCCCGCCCGACTTTGGTCGAGCTTGTAAGTCTGGAGATGCTGGAAGGAGGGGCGAGGCATGGGATGCTACACCTGCCATGGATGCGGCAAATGCCAGTATGGCGAGTTGGCCATTGCGCCCCTTGAGCTTGTCTGTGCCCTATGCGGGCATGTTGTCAGACCGGGGGAGAACCGGTGCGAATGCCCTGCATGCGGTAGTAGGGAGATGGGGTACGTCCAAGGTAGAGAGCAACGCGAAAGCAAGATTGGTGTCGGGCATTGCGGGGCGCAGCCAGCGGATTATGACAACGTAATTTTGCCTTTCATATAGTTGATCTGGGTTTTATCAAAAAAAGCAAAGCGGTTTTCGAGGAAAGGAGAGAAGAGTCATGAGTTTGTTGAGCCGGGTGAGCGAAGCACCGAACATGACCGAACTCGAGGACGGCACGAAGGTTTTTCGTACGACGCAGTGGTCGCCTCCGGGGTGCCACGATGTCGCATGCGGTTTGCGCGTGTTCGTGAAGGACGGCAAGCTTGTCAAGGTGGAAGGCGATCCCGAGCAGCCTATCACCAATGGCCGCCTGTGTGTGCGCTGCCTGACGCTTCCTGAGTACTATTATCATCCCGACCGCCTGCTCTATCCCATGAAACGGGACAGGAAGTACCGCGGGCAGGCCGACAAGTGGGAGCGTATTTCTTGGGACGAGGCGTATGACATCATCGTCTCCGAGTACCACCGCCTGACCGAGAAGTACGGCTATGACACGGTGTCGGTGTGGTGCGGCACAGGCCGTGAGGCTTCGGGTTACCAGTTCCAGCTATGCAACGAGGTTTTCCACAGCCGCACCGCCATCCATGCCAATGGCGGATGGTCCTGTGTCATCCCGCGTCAGACTGCCATGGACTGGCTGTTGGGATCTGCCTATGTGGAATACGACGGTGCTTTCGGATTCGAGGATCGCTATGACGATCCTCGTTGGGAATGCCCCAAATACATGCTCGTGTGGGGTCGCAATCCCCTATGGTCGAACCCCGACGGGCTCTTCGGCCACAGCACCGTTGACATGATGAAGCGCGGTATGAAGCTGATCGTGGTGGATCCCCGCGCCAGTTGGCTTGCCATGCATGCGGAAATCCATTTGCAGCTGCGCCCTGGCACCGACGCCGCGTTGGCCATGGCCATGAATGCCGTCATCATAAACGAGGATCTCTATGATCACGAGTTTGTCGAATGCTGGACGTATGGCTTTGAGGAATACGCCGAGCGGTGCTGTACGATGACTCCCGAAATGGCCGCAGAGATATGCGACGTTCCCGCTGAGGACATCTATCGCGCCGCCCGCCTTCTGGCCCAGAAGCCTTGCACGGCCTCTGTTGGCCTCAAGGCTGATCAGAATCCGAATACCTTGCAAATCTGCCATGCCGTTTGGGGGATTTTCGCCTTGTGCGGAAACCTCGACAATCCGGGGGGCGTGAAGTTGGGGCAGACGATGAAGACTGCGGGAGCCACGGGGCGTAAGGGCGTGGGCTGCCAGATTGAGGAAGAGGATACGAATCCCATTCCCATTGCGGGTCACGACCAGTATCCTGCCATGGATTTCATCATCAACACGACCCAGCCCGACTGCACGCTCGATACCCTGCTGACGGGCATTCCGTACCCGATAGAGTTCCTTTACATCCAGTCTTCCAATTTCATTTCCTCGTGCATCACGCAGCAGCCCAAACGCTGGCTGGAGGCTTGTCGCCACAAGGAGTTCATCATGGCCACGGACATCATGATGAATCCCACCATCCAAGGTTTGGCCGATTTGGTTCTTCCGCTGAGTTTCGCCATTGAGCATGACGGCTTCGTTTCGTTGCATGGCTGCAACCAGCCCGGCCAGTTCAACGCCATTCGCAAGGTCATCGAGCCGGCGGGAGAATGCAAGTCGGACTTGGAGATCATGCTCGATCTCGATCACCGCATAAATCCCGACCGGGACTTGGAAGCCGAGCCCAAGTGGAAAGACCCCTACAACTACCTTAACGCGAAGATTCATAATTTCCCGGACGTTCCCGAAGACGTGACTTACGCGGATTTGTGCGAGTGGGTGTATGGGCGCTACGAGATCCCGTACTATCAGTACAAGCTGGGTCTTCTTCGCGCCGATGGGCAACCGGGATTCAAGTCTCCCACGGGGCGCGTGGAATTCTGGAGCACGGTCAAAAACAAGCTGGGCGAGGATCCGCTGCCTTATTACGAAGAGCCGCGCTTCTCGAAGATTTCCCGCCCCGAATGGGCCGAGAAATACCCGCTCCAGTTCACCACGGGCGCCCGCCGGCCCACCTCGTTCCATACCGAGCATCGCATGATCGATAGCCTGCGCGAAATTCGTCCTGCAGCCATGATGGAGATCAATCCGGTCACGGCGGAGAAATACGGCATCAGCCAAGGCGACTGGGTGTACGTCGAAAACCCATGGGGAAGGGCCAAGTTCAAGGCGGACGTCACTCCCATTGTGAAGGAATACGTGGTTAACTGCGATCATGGTTGGTGGTATCCCGAAGCGAAGGACGCAGAACTGTTCGATGTTTGGAAGTCCAACATCAACGAGCTCATGCCCCACAAAGAGATTGGCAAACTCGGCCTGGGATCCCACTACGGGGCGTTGCCCTGCAAGATCTACCGCGCCGAAGACTGACCGCAAGGGGTGAAGGGAGAATCCGTTATGGCCACCTATGGTTTGATGATCGACAACGAATGGTGCACCGGATGCCATTCATGCGAAATCGCCTGCAGAAACGAACTCGGCTTGCCGAGGGGACAATGGGGAATCAAGCTGCTTGAACTGGGTCCCTGGAAGAAGCTCGATGGCACTTGGGAAACCAAGTATGTGCCCGTCCCCACGTCGTCATGCACTTTGTGTGAGGACCGTGTGGCTGCAGGGGGCGTTCCTTCCTGCCAACTGCATTGCCTTGCCCAATGCATCGAGTACGGAACTCTTGACGAGCTTGCTCAGAAGATGGAGGCCAAGGGATACAAGTGCTCGGTGTTCCTTCCCTGAGATTCTGAAGCGTGAAGCTCCACGACTGCTTGCCGAACGGTTTTGAGAGGACGGGATCGAAACGGATCCCGTCCCTTTCTTTTGTGAGGGGCGGCGTATGGAGCGGTGGCGGGTGCTTGGGGGGAGGCGTGTTGGGCGAGCATGTGCCGACTCTTGGGGTTTGGCTTGCGTTTGGCGGCAAACGGACGATTGGAATGCGTTTTTTCGGGAGTGATTTGCTACTATGCTTATGGGGGCGATTGGCGTGCAACGCGAATAACGAGAGAAGCGACGTATGAAAATCAGCTATATGCGCGAGTACCTCACGGTTGTTAACAAGGCGAGCTTTACCAAGGCCGCCGAGAAAGAGGCTATCACCCAGCCGGCTTTGAGCAAGCACATGCAGATGTTGGAAAGTGCGCTTGGAGCCGAACTCCTGACCCGTTCCCCGCGCGGAATCAGGATGACCGACAACGGCGTCATTGCCTACGAGGCGTTTGCAGAGATCGTGGATCGGTACGATCATCTGGCCGATGCCCTTGTGGCGAACAAGGCGTCGGGGCACGGCTCTCTGCGTTTGGGCTCGGTTGGAACCGACATACAAAGCTACTATCTTCCGGCGCTTGAAGACTTCCTCAAACGGTTTCCCAGTGTGGACATCGATCTCGTCATCGAAAAGCCGTGGACCATTGCCGAGGAGCTGCTTGCCAATAGGGTTGACATCGGGTTTTTCATGCAGGGGGACTTCGACGACAAGGGCTCGCTGTCGTACGAACCTTTGGGAAGGTATCCGTTGCGCATCGTCGTGGGCGAAAGCCACCCTGCGGCTGGCAAGGATGTTATAGTGCCCGATGACGTTGCCCAAGACGCCTACACCTGCCTGAAATCGCTCGAATTCATGAATGGGCTCTTGAGAACCGTCGGGTATCGGTCGAGGCGCACGGGATACGTTGACGACCCTCACGCCGCAGGCCTTATGGTTTCTCTCAGAGGAGGGTATACGATCATTCCCGATTGGATGTGCAAGGCCATTCGGGGTTATCCGGGCATTTGGATCGCCGACCTCGCGAGTCCCGTTTTTTCGCAGGTGTTTTTCGCCTACAAGACAGATAACAGAAACCCGCTCGTGCCCTTGTTTCTCAGCAGCGTGCGGGAGGTCGTTGAAAACGAGGACGGTGTCGGGTCCACGGAAAGGGGGGATGCCTGATTCTTTGGGGTTTCTCGTGGCGAAGTCGTCTCGCCTCTGCATCGCGAGACGACAACCGTTGTTTGTGGGCCTCAATATTCTGATGTAACGTATCGTAATAATAATTATTACGATACGTTATTCATAGTGCGAAAATGTGCCATAATCTAAAAGAATCCGCAGCAGAAGATTCGAGACGAATTACTGCGGAACACATGTCTTGTTTGGTGGGAACGTGGAAGTTCGCGCGAAAAGGACGGGGATTATGGCGAATGAAAAAGCCAATGTCGCTATTCTGGAACTTTCGGACGAAGATTTCCCTCGGTACTCCAGCTTCAGGGACAAGCTTCGCGTTCTTGTTCCCGTCTGTTTGCTGATTTCCTTTCAGCAGGGATTGAGTCAATTTGGCGTTATTCTCGACAACTTGGCGCAGTATTTTCCCGATGCTTCGCAGACGATGATCCAAATGGTGGTTGCCGCTCCTTCCGCGACTGCCATTCCCGTGTCGTTGTGCTCGGGTGTTTTGGCGACGTTTTTTCCTCGCAAGAAGATAGGCTTGGCTGCTCTTGCCATTATGCTTGTCGGAGGCTTGTTCCCGTTGTTCTTTCATGAGAACATTTACTGCCTGTTTGTCAGCAGTGGGCTTATCGGCGTTGCGCAGGGGCTGATCATCACCACGTCCACGGGCATGTTTGCTGAGAATTTCTATGGCAAGGATCGCGACTTCGCCATGGGCCTGAAGCAGGTCACCGATAGCATAGGCAACACTATCATTGCCGTTGCAGTGGGTCAGTTCTGCCTGATTGCATGGCAATTGTCCTATTCGGTCTACGTTCTGATAATTCCCATAATTGTCCTCGTTGCCAAGTACATGCCCATGGGGGAGCCGGATGCGAAAATTTACAGTTCCAAGCAGGGGTTCAAGGGCATACGGTTTCTTCTGACCCCGCACTACCTGTTCATGTGCGTTTTCATGATGTTTTGTGGTTTGAGCGCGTTCGGTTTCTACCTCAATGGCTCGATGTCCGTTGCGGAGAAGGGCCTTGGTGATGCGACGCTCGTAAGCATCGTGTTTTCGGTCCAAAACGTTTTGACGCTGGTGTTCGGTTTGGCATACATGCCCATTGCAAGCGTGCTGAAGAAATACACTTTGGCTGTGGCAATGGGCGTCATGTGCGTGGCGTATGCCATTTTCTATCTTGGGGACTGCGTGCCTGCATTCATTCTTGGAGGTGTCGTGTGGGGCATTGGAAATTCGCTGGTGCAGTCTGCTTCCCTGGTGTATTTGGCAAACGTCGTGCCCAAGGGAGGGTACGGGATTGGTTTGGCTGTGGGAAACGCCATGATCAACGTGGGAATTTCATTTTCGCCACTTGTTGTGAACTCCTTGCGGGGGGCGGTGTTCGGATCTCAATCGCCCACGGACGCTTTTGCCGTCATAGCTGCATTCTGCTTGTTGGCTGCTGTTCTGGAGACGTTGCGTGAAGTGCTGTTCGTCCGCATGAAGGCGTCGAAGTAGGCGAGGCTCGCTTGCGGTGGGCGACTCTTGTGGGAGATGCTCGACGCCCGCCCTGCCCAGCGTGCGCACGAAAGCGGCAGCAAGATTTTACCTGTCCTTGACGCAGGGCGGCGCGCATGGGGGCTTGCGGAGGTGCTGTGCTATGATGGGCGGGACACCTTCGCGGAAGGAGCGCGCCCATGCTGCAAGCCGTCGATTTCTCGCTGGAACCGCTGCCCAAAGACGCCTACAAGCGCCGCCACCGCCAGCTGACCGAGAAGCTGGTGGTGCTGCAGCAAGAGGCCCGCCGGGCGGGCGTGGGGCTGGTCGTTTTGTTCGAGGGCTGGAACGGCGCGGGCAAGGGCAGCCGCATCTCGGATCTCATGTATCACTTGGACGCGCGCGCCACCAGCGTGCACGTGACCGAAAACCTCGACGTCGCCGCCGCGCGCGCGTTCGCCGGCAAAGACCATGGCGTCACGGGCTATTTCCCGTTCATGCAGGAGTTCTGGCGGGCGCTCGGCCCGCGCGGCAACATCACGTTCTACGACCGCGGCTGGTACACGGCCGCCATGCAGCAGGTGCTCTACAACCTGTTCGGTGCGCTTTCGCTGCCCAAAGGCCCGCGGAAGCCGGACGCGCTGTTCGACGGCCTTGACAAGTGGCAGGTCCAGGCGGTGCGTCGCCACGTGGACTCCATCGCCGCGTTCGAGCGCCAGCTGGTTGACGACGGCTACGTGGTGGTGAAGTTCTTCGTCCACATGACGAAGAAGGGGCAGAAGAAGCGCCTGACGCGCCTGCACGACGACCCCGTCACGCGTTGGCGCGTGAGCGAGGAGAAGCTTGCGCGCATCGGCAACTACGAGGAAGCCTATGCGGTCTACGACCGGCTTCTGGAGGCGAGCGACTTCGCCTTTGCGCCGTGGACGCTGCTGAACGGCGAGGACAAGCGCCGCGCGAACATCGCAGTGGCCGAAACGCTGGTGAACGCCATCGAGTCGGCGCTTGGGGGCGGGTTCGCGGCCGAAGACGGGCCGGCGCCCGCCGCGACGCCCGCGACCGGCGCCGCGGTCGCGCCGGGAAACGCCGCCGCAACGTCTGCGTCCGCCGTGCCGGGGCATGCCGCTGCGCGCATGGGCGCCGTGGCAGGGGGCGTTGCCGCTGCAGCGCCTGCGCCCGATGCCTCCGTCGCGTCGGGGGGCGCCGCACAGTCCGGCGCCGCGGCCGCGTCCGCCGCGCAGGCCCCCGCGTCCTCGCGGTTCCCCCTTGCGGCCTGCCGCCCCCGCCTCGACGAGATAGACCATTCCCTGACGCTTGACGAACAGGCATACCACCAGCAGCTCAAGAGCCTGCAGAAGCGCCTGAACGCGTTGGAGAACCTCATGTACCAGAAGCGCATTCCCCTCATGGTCATGTACGAGGGGTGGGACGCCGCCGGCAAGGGCGGCAACATCAAGCGCGTCGCCCAGGCGCTCGACGCGCGGGCCTACACCGTCTATCCCAGCCCCGCACCCACCAAACCCGAGCTGCTGCACCCCCACCTGTGGCGCTACTGGACGCGCCTGCCGAAGGCGGGGCACGTGGGGCTGTACGACCGCAGCTGGTACGGGCGGGTGCTGGTGGAGCGCGTGGAGGGCTTCGCCACGCCCGCCCAGTGGTCGCGCGCCTACGACGAGATCAATGAGTTCGAGCGCGACTTGGTGGAATGGGGCGCCATCCTGATCAAGTTCTGGGTGGAGGTCAGCCCCGAAGAACAGCTGCGCCGCTTCCGCGAGCGCGAGGCCGATCCCGCCAAGCAATGGAAGATCACCGAGGAGGACTGGCGCAACCGCGAGAAGCGCCCCCAGTATCTGGAGGCGGTGGACGACATGTTCCGCCTGACTTCCACCGAGTTCGCCCCATGGGCGGTGCTCGAAAGCGACGACAAGCGCTACGCGCGCGTCAAGGCGCTGGAAATCATCGTCGCCGCACTCGAAGCGCGCTTGCGCGAAGCGTGAGTTAGCGGTACCATGGGCACTGTCCATTTGCATGACCGCGCGCGTCAAGAGCGCTTGATCTAAGGGGTAGACAGTATGATTGAAACATTTCTCGGTCCCGTTCCTGTGTGGGTGGTATGGGTTATCGTCGCCATTATCGTGCTCATCATCGTGGTGTTCATCGCCAAGGGCTTCATCGACGAGATGAAGAAGAAGTAGCGGGTGCCGCTCTGTCGCCCGACCGTTGAATTTGCGTAAACGATGCGCATCGCGCCCCCCATCCGGGGGCGTTTGTTTATTATGGTAGCAAACGCGTGCGGGGCCGCTTGCCGCCCGCCGCTTCCGGTGGAATGCGTGGGGGAAGAATTCGGAGGATGAGCATGGCCGACCATCGTCAACGGCAGGATATTCCGCCGGAGGATCGTCCTGCGCGGCATGCGGCAGCGCACGGGCGCGGCGGTGGCGAAGGGTTCCCGCGTGCTGCGGGCGCCTCGCATGCCCGTCCTGCGCAAGGTGGCGTGCAGGGCGGCTCCCTGCACGCCCGACAACAGGTTTCCGCAGGTCAAGTGCGGCCGAATGCGCAGCGGCGCCCTTCCCCGGAGCGCCGGCAGGGGCAGACATCCGTCCCGCACCCGCAAGGCGCTCCTGCCGCCCGTCCGCAGGGCACGCCGGCCGCCCGTCCGCAGGCCTCCTACGGCGCCGTGCGACCCGTGCCCACGGGCACGGCCCGGCACGCCGGCGCCCCTGCGTCCGGGGCGTATGCCGCGCGAACGGGCGCGGCCGGCCCCCGCGGCCCCCGCGATCCCCGCAGCCCGCAGGGGCGCACGCCGCAGATGCCGGGTGCGGGACGCGCCCCGAAGAAGGGCGGGCCGTGGCGCGTGGTGTTCTGGGTCGCCCTGGTGGTGTTCGTGTTGGCCATTGCGGCTTTGGGAGCCATCGCCTTCTCGTACTGGCAAGGCCAGCACGCCTACGACACGCTGGCAGAGGAGGCCTTCGATGCGCCTTCCGATGTGGAGGGCACGTCGCTTGCCGACCTGACGGTGGACTGGGACGCGCTGCGCGCCATCAACCCCGACGTGGTGGGCTGGATCTACATCCCCGACACCATCGTGAACTACCCCATCATGTACTCCGGCGACGACGAGACGTACCTGACGCGCGACTTCTACGGCAACGAGGGCGGCTGGTGGATGGCCGACTACGGGGCGGTGTTCCTTTCCGGCTACAACACGCCCGACTTCTCCGACACGAACAGCATCGTGTACGGCCACAACCTCCTGAACGGCTCGATGTTCGCAGACATTGCCAAGTTCGCCGACAACGGGCAGTTCAATTCCCACCGGACCGTCTACCTGCTCACGCCGCAGGGGAACTACCGCCTGACGTCGTTTGCCGTCGTGAATGTGTTCGCGGACGACCCGCTGGTGCAGACCTCTTTCGCAAGCGAACAGGACTACGCCGCCTACGTGCAGGACAAGATCGACCGCAGCATCGTGACACCCGACGAGGGCATGCCCGATGCCGCTTCCATCACCCAGACGTTCGCGTTCTCCACCTGCGACCACGACCACTACGAGGACAAGCGCTACGTGCTGTTCTGCTCCGTCGCCGAGTACGCCCCCGTGGGCTCCGGCGGTGGCGAAGGCGCCGGCGCAATCGTGGGCGAAGGCGCCGGCGTGGTGGATCCCGAGGCGGCGGACGCCATCGAAGACGCGTCGGGTGATGTGGCATGAGCGGGTCTGTTTTTCCCGGCGACCGCCCCGACCGTCCCGAGGAGGCATGCGCCGTCTTCGGCGTGTTCGCCCCCGGCGAGGACGTGGCGCGCATGACGTGCTTCGGCCTGCAGGCGCTGCAGCACCGCGGGCAGGAAAGCGCGGGCATTGCGGTGGGCGACGGCGAAACGGTGATGGTGGCGAAGGACTTGGGCCTGGTCACGCAAGTGTTCGACGAATCGACGCTGGCGGCGCTCGAAGGCTTCGTGGCGGTGGGGCACACGCGCTACTCCACGAGTGGCGGCGCGGCTTCGTGGGAGGCCGCCCAGCCGCACATTTCGGCCATAGACGACGTGCTGATCGCGCTTGCGCACAACGGCACGCTCGTGAACACGGGCGCGTTGCGGGCGCGGCTGGTGCGCGACGGGGCGCAGCTGCGCGCCGGCACCGACAGCGAGGCGGCCGCGAAGCTCATCGGCCAGGCCACGCAGGAGACGCATCATCTGCGAAACGGCATCCGGCATGCCATGGAGGCCATAGAAGGAGCCTATGCCATGGTGCTGGCCAGCCCCGATTCGCTCTACGCGTTCCGCGACCCGCACGGCATCCGCCCGCTGTGCATCGGGCAGCTGCCCGACGGGCGCGGCTGGGCCGTCTCGTCGGAGACGTGCGGCCTCGACATCGTGGGCGCGCGCTACCTGCGCGACGTGGAGCCGGGGGAAATCGTGCGCTTCAGCCGCGAGGGCATGCATTCCGAACAGGGCGTTCCCGCCGCGCGCCGCGCCTCGTGCATCTTCGAGTACGTCTACTTCGCCCGCCCCGACAGCACCATCGACGGGCAGAGCGTCTACCAGTCGCGCCGCGCCATGGGGCGCATTCTGGCGCAGGAGGCGCCGGCCGAGGCGGACCTCGTGCTGGGCGTGCCCGACTCGGGCGTGCCTTCGGCGCTCGGCTTCGCGGAGGGCAGCGGCATTCCGTATGCCGACGGCATCGTGAAGAACCGCTACGTGGGACGCACCTTCATCGAGCCCACACAGGCCATGCGCCAGCTGGGCATACGCCTGAAGCTGAACCCGCTTTCCTCGGTCATTTCCGGCAAGCGGCTTGTCGTCATAGACGACAGCATCGTGCGCGGCAACACGTCGAAGAAGCTCGTGCAGATGCTGCGCGACGCCGGGGCGGCCGAGGTCCATTTGCGCATCGTGAGCCCCGAGGTGCAGTGGCCGTGCTTCTTCGGCATCGACACCGACGCGCGCGACCAGCTGATAGCCGCGAACATGACGCTTGACGAGATGAACGCGTGGATAGGGTCGGACTCGCTGGCGTTCATATCGCTTGCCGGCCTGCGCGATGCCGTGGCGGGCGCCGCACACCCGGGCTTCTGCGAGGCGTGCTTCACGGGCGACTACCCGCTGCCCATTCCCGAGGCGCTGGCGAAAAGGAGCTTCGCCACCAAGCGGGAAGTGCAAAAGCGCGCGGCGGAGGGACGCATGCGCGGCGATGGGGCTGCGCGCGAGACGCGGGGCGCGCAGGGAGTCCAGGGCGCGCAGGGCGTCCAGGGCGCGCAGGGCGTCTAGGGCGCGTGGCGAGCCCTGCTTGTGGGACAGAGAGGACAAGGAGAGAGAGCATGACCGAGAGAGTCACGGTGAGCGCCGCTTCCAAGGGGGACGCGCCGGCAATGCCCAGCTGGATGGACGAGGACGCCGTCACTTACGCGCAGGCCGGCGTGGACACGGCGGAAGGCGCGCGTGCCGTGGAGGCCATCAAGGACGTCGTGCATGCCACGTACCGCCCCGAAGTGGTGGGCGACATCGGCGGCTTCGGCGGGCTGTTCTCCATCGCGGCGGCCAAGGACATGGAGGATCCACTGCTGGTGAGCGGCACCGACGGCGTGGGCACGAAGCTCAAGGTGGCGCAGCTGGCCGGCAAGCACGACACTGTGGGCATCGACCTGGTGGCCATGTGCGCCAACGACATCCTGGCAACCGGCGCCGAGCCTCTGTTCTTCCTGGACTACGTGGCCATCGGCAAGCTGAAGGCCGAGGCCGTGGCGGAAATCGTCGCGGGCATCGGCGAGGGGTGCAAACAGGCGGGATGCGCGCTCATCGGCGGCGAGATGGCCGAGCACCCCGGCGTCATGGACCCGGACGACTACGATCTGTCCGGCTTCTGCGTGGGCGTGGTGGATCGGCCGCGCATGCTGGATCCCGAGAGCGTGCGCGTGGGCGACGTGCTGGTGGGGCTGGCGTCAAGCGGCCTGCACTCCAACGGCTACTCGCTTGCCCGCAAGGTGTGCGTGGAGGGCAAGACCCATTACGAGCTGCGCCTTCCGCGCGAGGAACTGGGCGGCGCCAGCCTGCAGGACGCCCTTCTGGAACCCACGCGCATCTACGTGAAGCCGGTGCGCGCCGTGCTTTCCGCCTGTCCGGGCGCCGTGCGCGCGCTGGCGCACATCACGGGTGGCGGCATCACGGAGAACCTGAACCGCGCCCTGCCGGCCGCCTGCGACGCCGAGGTGGATTTGGGCACGTGGCCCGTGCCGGCCATTGCGAAGTTCGTGTGCGGCGCCGCGCATCTGGGCGAGGACGAGGCCCTGAAGACGTTCAACATGGGGCTCGGCATGGTGCTGGTGGTGGATCCCGTGCAGGTGGAGGCCGTGGAGGCCGCCCTTGCCGAAGCCGGCGAGACAACGTGGCGCGTGGGCCGCATCGTGGAGGGCGCCGGCGAGGTGCGCTACGCGAACGAAGGCAAGCTCTACGGGTACGAGGGGTAACGTGTCGGGCGTGGCGGGCGCACCGAGCGTTGCGCGCGGGGCTCGCAGCGCGCAGGAAGGAGCCGTATGGCCGAGCCGCTTAAGATAGGAGTTTTGCTTTCCGGCAGCGGGACGAACCTGCAGGCCATTCTCGATGCGGTGGCGGACGATGGGCTGCCGGTGGAAGTGGTGCAGGTGGTGTCGTCGCGGCCGGACGCCTATGGCATCGAGCGCGCGCGGAAAGCGGGCATCCCGGTCGTGGCGCTCAACCGCGACGTGTATGCCGACCCCGAGGCCGCCGACGCGCGCATCGTGGAGGCCCTGCGCGCGGCGGGCGCGGAATACGTGGTCATGGCTGGTTACATGCGCAAGGTGACGCCCGTGGTGCTGGACGCGTTTCCCAACCGCGTGTTGAACTTGCACCCGGCGCTGCTGCCGGCATTCAAGGGCGCGCATGCCATCCGCGACGCCTACGAGGCCGGCGTGAAGGTGACGGGCGTGACCGTGCACTTCGCCAACGAAGACTACGACAAGGGCCCCATCGTGGCGCAGCGCGCCGTGGAGGTGCGCGAGGGATGGACGCTCGACGATTTGGAGGCGGCCATCCACGCGGCGGAACACGAGCTGTACCCGCACGTGCTGGGGCTTCTGGCCGCAGGCCGCGTGCAGGTGGGCGAGGACGGCAAAGTGCATGTGCAGTGAGGCCGGCAAGCGGCCGCCCGCGCCGCGGGGCGTTGCGGGGCGCGTGCGGCGGACGCGCGCACGCGAGGCCGGGGCGCAACCGGCGTGCGGGCGCAGGCGCGGGGCGGAAAACGCAGGAACCGTGCATTTAGTGCCAAGCCTCCTGTCAGGTAATACGTTGAGTTTTGCCAGTTCGTAGGGTGTTTTTCGGATTGGCGCAAAACGAAGGGTTTTCGACATGCGCCTTGAGGCACTGCGGGGCGTCGCAGGGCGCGTGCGGAAGACGCGGAAGAGGAAAGGGCAGGTGGAACATGGATCGAAGCGTGCTTGAGGGGATCGTGGAAGACTTGAGGGCGGGGCGCACGCCCACGCTGGGCGTGGAGGACTTCCCCTGCTTCTCGGCTGAAGCGCTCGAAGGAAACCAGCATGTGGACCCGGCGTATCTGGACGCGGTTGCCGCGAGCCTGACCGAAGCCGACGCCGCCACGTTCGAACGCGCGCTGCGCGCCATCGACGAGGGTGATCTGGCATGGCTGGGCTTCAAGGTGGTCTACGATGCGGACGAGGCGCAGCGCAACACCGACAACGAAGTGACGAAGAAATACGGCGATGCTGGTTCGGCCGACGGGCAGCCGCTCGTGTTCTTCTGCAACGACGCGAAGGAGATCGTCGCCTCGCGCGAACCCAGCCCGCGCGACGTGTTCCAAATGAAGGACGTCACGCGCGGCCCTTCCATGCACAACGAGCAGTTCGAGGGCCTCACGTGGCTGAGCGTGCCTTTGTTCGACCAGGTGAGGGTGTGGCTTCTGGGCGCATCCGACGCGGCCAGCGAAGTGGCGGCGCTCGCCGACCACGTGGGCTTCGACGTGACCGTGGTGGACTACGACCCCGCCTACGTGAGCGAGGCCCGCTTCCCCCGCGCCCGCCGCATCGTCCTTCCGGGCGGCAACTTCGACGCGCTTGCGGAGCACGCCGCCGCGCCGGAAGACTACGTGTGCGTGCTCACGCGCGGGCACATGTTCGACCCCGAAGGGTGTGTGTGGGCCACGAAGCACCACGTGCACTACGTGGGCATGATGGGCTGCGCCGGCAAGAACGACCGCGTGCGCGAACTGGTGCTGGCCGCCGGGGCCACCGAGGGCGACTGGGCGCGCGTCAAGCGCCCCATCGGCTTGAAGTTCGGCGCCAAGACGCCCGCCGAACTGGCGATAGCCATCGTCGGCGAACTGGTGGACGTGCGCTATCGACAGCGCTACAGTGAAGAAGCGCGCGAGCGCCACGAAAAGAGCCTGGGCCGGTAGGGCGCCTGCCGCGCGCGGCGGCGCGCCGAAGGGCGACGGGCCGGGGACACGGCGAAGGAACACGACGAAAGGAAAGCGCCGATGCGGAATCTCGTTGAACTGCTGGAAAGCAACCCGTATCCGGGTCGCGGCATCGTGGTGGGATGCGACCGCGTGTACTACTTCATCATGGGCCGCAGCCAGAACAGCCGCAACCGCGTGTTCGTGGAAACCGACGACGGCATCCGCACCGAAGCCCACGACCCGGCCCTGCTGGAAGACCCCAGCCTCATCATCTACCACCCGGTGCGCACGATGGGCGACGCGCTGGTGGTCACGAACGGCGACCAGACCGACACCATCGTGGAGGCGGGCGACTTCCGCGCGGGCTGCATGGCGCGCGAGTTCGAGCCCGACGCCCCCAACTTCACGCCGCGCATATCGGCGGTGGTGAACCCGGACGGCTCCTTCGAGCTTTCCATCCTGAAGCATCAGGAAAACGGCCGCTGCCTGCGCGAGTTCTTCGCCTACGAGGGCGCGGATGCCGGCGTGGGCTACTTCATCAGCACCTATCAGGGCGACGGGAACCCGCTGCCCACCTTTGCCGGCGAGCCGGTGGAGGTTTCGCTGCCCGAACCCGACGAGGTGTGGGCGGCCTTGAACCCCGAAAACAAGGTGTCGCTGTATGCCAACGTGGCCGGCAAGGTGACCCTGTACAACAAGAACCTGGGCGATTAAGGAGCGAACTCACGTGAACGAACTGGAACTCAAGTACGGGTGCAACCCGAACCAGAAGCCGTCGCGCATCTTCATGAAGGACGGCTCCGATTTGCCCATCGAGGTGCTGAACGGCAAGCCCGGCTACATCAACTTCCTGGACGCCCTCAATTCCTGGCAGCTGGCCCGCGAGCTGAAAGCGGCCACGGGGCTGCCGGCGGCCGCCTCGTTCAAGCACGTGTCGCCCGCAGGCGCTGCGGTGGGACACCCGCTTGCGCAGGTGGACCGCCAGATGTACTTCGTGGAGGGCGAGGGAGACCCGAGCCCCATCGCGTGCGCCTACATCCGCGCGCGCGGCGCCGACCGCCTGTGCTCGTATGGCGACTGGGCGGCGCTTTCCGACACGTGCGACGCCGACGTGGCGCGCTATCTGAAGGCGGAGGTGTCGGACGGCATCATCGCGCCGGGCTACACCGACGAGGCGCTGGAGATCCTGAAGACCAAGAAGGGCGGCAAATACAACGTCGTGCGGATAGACCCGGCATACGTGCCGGCCGAAACCGAGTTGAAAGACGTGTTCGGCGTCACGTTCGAGCAGGGGCGCAACAACTTCAAGATAGACGGGGCGCTGCTGGAAAACGTGGTGACCGAGAACAAGGACATTCCCGAAAGCGCGAAGACCGACATGCTGGTGGCGCTCATCACGCTGAAATACACCCAGTCGAACTCGGTGTGCTACGTGAAGGGCGGCCAGACCATCGGCGTGGGCGCGGGCCAGCAGAGCCGCATCCACTGCACGCGCCTGGCGGGCAACAAGGCCGACAACTGGTGGCTGCGCCAGCATCCCAAGGTGCTGGGCCTGCAGTTCGTGGAGGGCATCCGCCGGCCGAACCGCGACAACGCCATCGACGTGTACATTTCCGACGAGTGGGAAGACGTGCTGCGCGACGGCGAGTGGCAGCAGGTGTTCGCCGTGCGCCCCGAACCGCTGACCAGTGAGGAAAAGAAGGAATGGATTGCCCGCATGGCCGGCGTGACCGTGGGTTCGGACGCGTTCTTCCCCTTCGGCGACAACGTGGAGCGCGCACGCAAATCGGGCGCGGAATACATCGTGCAGCCCGGCGGCTCCATCCGCGACGACCACGTGATAGAAACCGCGAACCGCTATAACATGGCCATGGCCTTCACCGGCATGCGCCTGTTCCATCACTAGGGTAGGTTCCGCCGTTCTACGAACGGCGGAACCGCCCGACGCTGCGGGCCCCTCTGGCGGCGCGCTTGGCGCTCCAAGCCCTCGTCGCGCACCGAAGTGCGCTTCCTCGGGTTTTCGCTCCAATCGCACTCGCCAGAGGCGCCCTCGCTGACTTACTACGCCAGCCTGCGACAGATGGTTTTCAACCTGTGGCAAATGCTTTTCAACCTGTGACGTGGGGCTGCCCGGCCTGCGGCGCTCCCATCCAGCCGGTGCGCGTCGTTCGGCTGCCCATTGGCTCCAACTCGGGCCGCATCCTGCGTTTGCAGGGGCGGCCCGTGGTATACTAGCGGGCACTTTGCGTTCTTACAGTGCGGCAACGCCTGTGATTTTTGCCCCCAGAGGCCTGCGAAGGCGCGGCTTCTGAATTAGAATACGTGAAGACCTGCGATTCGATGGAGTTTTTGCCCCGGTGAAGTTCAGCATTCGCAACCTTCTGATCGGCCTTGTCATCGTCATTGTGCTGGCGGTGGTGCTCTTGCGCGGCGACCAGCTGGTCGAATTGGTGGAGACCATGAAGAAGGGCGCGGCCATTCCTCTCGTTGCGGCCTTGTGCACGCAGCTGGGGAAGTACTTCTCGCAGAGTTTCGCCTACTCGTTCGCGTTCGAGGCAGTGGGCGAGCGCATGAACCCGCGCTCGACGTTGCCGCTGGTGTTCGGCACGTTCTTCATGAACACCATCGCCCCCTCGCTCAATCTGGCAGGCACCACGCTGGTGGTGGACGACGCGCGCCGGCGCGGCATCGACCCCGGCAAGGCCACGAGCGCCGCGCTGCTCATGCAGATCACCGTCGATTCGGGTTTCGCCACCATCATGCTGGTGGGGTTCGCCATCCTGGCGTTCTCGGTGGGGCTTTCGCCCCTGTGGTTCCTGCTGGGGCTTCTGGTCATCGCCCTCGTTTCGGCCATGGTGGGCGTGCTGGTGCTGGGACGCAAGCGTCCGGCGCTGGTGCTGAAGGTGCTGCGCCCCGTGGAGCGGCTGGTCAACCGCATCCGCGCGCGCTTCAAGAAGGAGCCTTTGGATCCGTGGGCCAACCGCATCGTCTGCTCGTTCTCCGACGCGGCGGGCCTCATCGCGCACAACCCCAAGGCCACGGCGAAGGCGTTCGGCTGCTCCATCGTGGCGTCGTCGTGCGAGCTGGCGTGCTTCAGCCTGGTGGGCGTGGGGTTCGGCGTGTATCATCCCGAAGCGCTGATCTGCGGGTACGTGGTCGCCACGCTGTTCGCCATGATATCGTTCACGCCGCAGGGCGTGGGCGTGGTGGAGGCGGCGGTGCTGGTGGCGTTCACGTCGTTCGGGGTGTCGAGCGCGGCCGGCATGGCCATCGCGTTGGTGTACCGCGGCATCGTGTTCTGGTTCCCGTTTCTGGTGGGGGCCATCCTCATCCAGACGACGAAGACGTTTCGTCACGAGGCGAAGAAGACCGTGCGCGCGCACGGCAAGAGCGACGCGCTGCGCGGCGTCGAGCGCACGGCCAAGCGCTTGGACGAGGTGAAGGAAAGCGTGCGGCCCTGCCGCAAGGACGAGTGAGCGCACGGCGCGCGGGGCGTGGAAGCGCAGGTGGCGCACGGGGCCGGGCTGCGGCGAGCGCGTAGCCCCGGCGGGCGGCGACCGGGGTCGTGTTGCGGTGAGCGTGTGGCCCTGGCGGGCGCGCGCGGACTCGGACGGAGGGCGCCGTCGGCTGCCGGAGCGCGGTCCGCGCGGCACGCACGTCCGCCGGGGCATGGGAGCGCGGGCTGCGCGCGGGGCGGAGAAGACGGCGGGAGGCTGCCATGGGGTTGACGGACACCCTGCACATAGAGCCGGTTTCGGCAGGCCCCACGCATGCCGAGGCGGTCATGCTCGTCACGCCCGAAGTGATGCAGCCCTACGGCTTCGTGCACGGCGGCGCGACCCTCGCGCTTCTGGAAACGGCGGCGAGCCTGGGTGCCGCGCAAAGCTTCGATGCGGCAAGCGAGCGCCCATTCGGCGTGGACGTGCAGGTGCGGCACCGCAAGCCGGGGCGCGCGGGCACGCTGCGCGGCGTGGCCGACCTCGCGCGCACCGAGCCTTCGCGCGCGGGCGGCGTCAAGCAGTTCTGGGCCGTTGCGGCCTACGACGACGAGGGCGACGTCGTTTCGGAGGGCAGCGTGATGGTGAAGATCGTGCCGCTTTCCCGCCTGGAGGAAAAGGAGCGCGAACGCGCCGCCGCGCGGGAGCGTGCTGCAGGGGAGTGACCTGCGGGCGCGCGCTAGGGGCGCGGACGGCGGGGCTGCGCGCGCCGGCTGCGCGCGCTTTCCGCGCGTGTGCGGTTTCGTGTCGCGCCGGGATGCGGAAGGCGTCGCGCCGGCGCAGGAGTGGTTCCGCGGGCGTTTCCTGCGCGTGCGGCTTCCCGCCGTGTCGGGGCGCCGCCTTCGCGCGTGCTGCGAAATTCTGCGCGTTCTTCTTTCGATTTGGGGGAGGTTGTGCTATTATAGCCGTCGCTGCCACAGGCGGCATGTGCGGGTTGTGGCTCAGTTTGGTAGAGCGCTGCGTTCGGGACGCAGAGGTCGCAGGTTCAAATCCTGTCAACCCGACCAGAAATTCAGTTCGCGAACCCTGCCTTGTGCGGGGTTCGCGTGCTTCAGGGTTCGCAAACAGGGAAGTAGTCCCGACCAGTCGAATCAGCAGGCCATCGGGAATCAGCCGGTGGCCTGTTTTGCATTCGGGCGCCTGTCCTGTGCCCTGTGCGCTGTGAGCATGGAAGCGCTCGCGGCTCGCGTCTCTCCGTGCGGTCCCGCCGTGGCGGCCGTCTCGCCCTTCTTCGCATTCCGCCGTCGCCGAGCCTCCCCTGGCCTTCTTCCCTTCCTGACCCTGCCATGGCGCCGCCCTGTGCCCTGCGGGTATCCCTGCCGTGCCCCGCTGCGGCACCCTTCCTGCACCCCGCAGGCGCGCTTTCTGCGCCCTGCGGGGTGCGATGTATTCTTTCTATTGAGGTATACCCCTTTGCACGGTGGTTGTGATACCCTTTCGAAGGTCAGTGTGATGGGGCCGAAAACGCATGCGGCTCCACGCGGAAACTTGGAGGAAACGTATGAAGATCTTTGGTATGGGCGTGCCGGAGCTGCTCATCATTCTGGCGGTCATCCTGCTCATCTTCGGGCCGAAGAACCTTCCGAAACTGGGTTCTGCCCTTGGCAAGACGGTGAAGAACCTGCGCGACGGCATGGGTGCCGGCAAGGACGTCGAGGAAGCCGAGGACGAGGAAGAAGAAGTGGTGGAAGAAGTGGAGGAGGAAAAGCCGGTCAAGAAGACGGTCAAGAAGGCCACCACGAAGAAGAAAGCCGAATAGGCGTTTCGCGAATGCATGCGCGGCGTGCGACGACGGCTGCTCCGTCGCGCATGCCGCTTTTTCGTACCTTGCCTTGCATGCTTCGAGGCAAGGCCCTCCAAGAACAATGCAGGGTATGGCAGCACGCTCGCGTCCGGGCGTGCCGTTTTGTTGACGAGAACAGGTGAGTCCACATGGCAGACAGCAATTTCATCTTGACGCAGGAAGGCAAGGAGAAGCTCGAAGAAGAGCTTCACTTCCTGGAAACGGAGAAGCGCGCCGAAATTGGCGAGCGCATCAAGGTCGCGCGCGAATTCGGCGACATCTCGGAGAACTCCGAATACGACGACGCGAAGAACGAGCAGGGCATGATGGAGGCGCGCATTGCCGAGATCAGCCGCATCCTTTCCGAGGCCACGGTGGTGAACACGCCGAAGCGCTCGAGCAAGGTGAACATCGGCTCCACGGTTACGGTGGAAATGGGCGGGCGCGAGCGCGTCTTCACCATCGTGGGCGGCGCGGAAAGCGACGTGGCGGCCGGCAAGATCTCCAACGAGTCGCCTGTGGGCGCGGCCCTGCTGGGCCACAAGAAGGGCGATGCCGTGGAGGCCACCGGCCCCACCGGCCGCGACATTTCCATGACCATCATCAAGATCGAGCACTAAAGCGGGTTCCGCCGTCTCACGAACGGCGGAACCCGCCGACGCTGCGGGCTTGCGCCCCGCCGCGCCTGGTTCTTCGGGGAAGGCTTGCGTGCAAGGCGCGTTCCCGCCCTCCCTTCCGCGCCAGCCGCGCGCGCCGCGCAGGCCCTCGCTGACTTGCCGAGCCGACCCGCGAGGATTTCCATGAGCGAAACCACAGAAACCCAACCAGCCGCTGAAGACGACCCCATTGCAGTGCGCCGCGCCAAGCGCGAGGCGCTCATTGCCGCCGGGGAGGACCCCTACGGCCATGCCTTTGCCTATTCGCATCACGTGAGCGACCTCGAAAGAGCCTACGGCCATCTGGAAGACGGGGAGTCCACTGAAGACGCGGTGTCGGTGGCCGGCCGCGTCATGGCCAAGCGCGACCAGGGCAAGGTGGCGTTTCTGGAGCTGCGCGACGCAACGGGCACCATCCAGCTGTTCTGCCGCGTGAATGCGCTTGGCGAAGACGCCTACGCGCGGCTGAAGGACTTGGACGTGGGTGACTGGATTGGCGCGCACGGCACCATGATGCGCACGCGCCGCGGGCAGCTGTCGGTTGCGGTGGAGCGCTTCGAGCTTCTGAGCAAGAGCCTGCGTCCCCTGCCGGAGAAGTTCCACGGGCTGGCCGACAAGGAAACGCGCTACCGCCAGCGCTACGTGGACCTGGTGATGAATCCCGAGGTGCGCGGCGTGTTCGAGAAGCGCTTCAAAATCGTCTCCGCCATCCGCCGCTACATGGAGGATCAGGGCTTCTACGAGGTGGAGACGCCCATCCTGCACCCCATTCTGGGCGGCGCGAACGCGCGCCCGTTCGTCACGCACCACAACGCGCTCGACAGGGACTTCTACCTGCGCATTGCCACCGAGCTACACCTGAAGCGCCTGCTGGTGGGCGGCTTCGAGAAGGTGTTCGAGATCGGGCGCCAGTTCCGCAACGAGGGCATGGACCCCTACCACAACCCCGAGTTCACCACC
>CAJFUR010000110.1 GCA_904420215.1 uncultured Eggerthellaceae bacterium | reverse complement strand
GTTGTACAGGCGCGCGATGACGTGGGGCACGCCGAACAGGCGGCTGGCCACCTCGGCGCACATGAGGTTGGCGTTGTCGGACTGCGTGACGGCGGCCATGACGTCGCATTCGTCCACGCCGGCCTTGATGAGGGTTTCCTCGTCGAAGCCGACGCCCTGCACCGTGGAGCCGTTGAAGTTGCGGCCCAGGTTGGCGAAGGCGTCCGCCTTGCGGTCGATCACGCACACGTTCGCCCCGTTGTCCGACAGCATGCTCGCCAGCTGCGACCCCACGCGCCCGCAGCCGACCACGATCACGTTGCTCATGTCGTATCCTTTTCCGCCTTCCGGCCTTCACGCGCGCCCACCGCACCGCAGCCCACGGCCCTTCGCATGCGAAGACAGGACGTGGCGGCACCGGCGGCTCGCTCGACAGCAGGATACTGCAAAAGGCCGCAAGGCGCGTGCCGCGCCTTCGAACGACAGGAAAAAATCCGGGGGCTGCGCACAGGAAAGCCGCCCGAAGGCGGCTCTGGCAGGACTTCCCCGTTCTATGTTTGCTGCGCGGCGGATGCCTTGGCGGCGCCCGGAGCGGCGCGCGACGCTAGATGCGCTTCATTTCGCTCAGAGTGGAATTGAACCAGTGGTCGTAGTTCGGCGGGCAGTATTTCTTGGCGTAGGAGTACGTGATGGAGTACCCGTAGTTCGCCGCCAGACCGGCCACGTGCGCGTTGATGGCCTCTTCCCAGCTCGACCAGCTCGACTGCCCCCAACCCCATGCGTTGTGCGGCAGGAAGCAGTGCGCCCCCTTCGAGCTTTCGGTGTTGGAAATGGCCGGCGACCAGCGCGGATCGACGCCGTTGTTCCATGCGGCCGTGGCGAACGTGACGCCCTGCCCCGCCAGGGGCGAACCCGCCAGATAGGCGTCGATGCGAGCCGTCCATTCGGCAATGAACGTTTCCCTGTCCACGCTCCAATCCACTTCGGGAAGCGTCGCCAAAGCGCCCGACGCGGCGTCCTGGCTCGCCTTTTCCTGTTGCTTCTGCTGGGCGGCCGCCAGTTCCCGCTGGCGCTGCTCCTCCGCAAGGCGCGCGGCTTCCTCGGCAGCCAGGCGCTCGGCTTCCTCCTGCGCCTCGATGGCCTGAATGCCCGAGGACATGTCGCGCTGCGCCGTGCTGGTGAGCACGCTGTCCTCGCGGGCGAAGTCGGAAGACGCCGTGGACGTTTCGGCGGAAGACGCCTCCAAGCGGGGGGTTTCGCTGGTGACGGACAGGCCGAACGTGGAGGCGTCCGACGCGCTGCCGCCCGCCGACGCCATGCCGAAGCCGATGCCGCCGACCAGCAACAACGAGGCGCACCCCACGGCAACGGCGCATGCCGCAATGCCCGTCCTCTTCTTCGTGTAGCGTTTCACTGCCAAGCGTCCAAAACCTTTCGTCAAGCAACACACGACCAAGCCACGGAAGTGGCGACAGCGGGGTGGGTTGTGGGAGGATTTGCTGCCGAAGGGGCCGATATGTCGTTTTGTTGACCGCTATTTTAGCGTAAACGCCGCCCCCAGATCAAAATTATGTGAAGACGACTTCACGTTTTGTTCGCTTGACAAATGCAAAAACGCCCAACGGCGCAGGTGGGGCTACAGGATGCCGAAAGCGGCGCAAAGCGAACGAATCATGGTTTCCGGCGAACGGCCAATTGCCAGATCCCAAACGTACTGCCGCCCAAAAGGGGCCTCGATGACCAAGTACTCCGTCGATCCCGGCACCGCGAACCACGCCAAGCCAGCCGCGCAGAAAGCGGCGAAGGCGAGGGCGGCGAGCAAGGGGAAGAGCGGGGATTTCAGGGCGCCGCCCAGAACCAGAAACCCCAGCATGATGACCAGCAGGGGCCACAGGTTCGCCACGGCAAGCGCAACGGTGTCGAAACTCAAAGCGCCCAGGCTCATGGGAAGGAGCGCCGCCCCCAGGCAGAACACGACGAATCCGCCGGAGAACTTGCTCGCACGCCGCCCCCGCTCGCCGGGGACGGCCATTTGCGCGATGCCGGCGATGACGAGCGCAAGCGGCCAGAACTGCCACCATACCGCCCCCATGACGAACTTGCCCGCCAAAGCCAGCACGCCGCAGAACAAAAGGAGGATGCCGAACGCCAAGGCGCCCTTCGCTCCCCCATGGCGCGGCGGCGTGGCGGGACTGGGGACGGAGGGGGCGGGGTTGGGAGCGGCGGGGCCGGCGGCAGAGACGCCGCGCGCAGGAGCGCAAGCGGCGGACGGAGCCTGCGCAGGGGCTTGCACGCCCGAAGCGGCCCCGCGGAACATGGCGGGGGTGGAAGGGGTGGAAGGGTCGTTCGTGGGCGGGATGGGCGCGGCGGGGGCGCACGGCGGGGGCGCGGCGGACGCAGACACCGATGCGGCCGGCGAGCCGCAGGTAGGCGCCCCCGCGCTGGGAACGGGGGGAACGCCAGGCACGCCGGAGACGCGCGCGCCGGCGGGAGGCGCGGGCGGCACGTGGCCGACACCCCGGTACGTCCCATAGGCAGCCATGCGTGCAGCTGCCGTGGTGGCGGCGGCGTCGGCGGCTTGGCGTGCGCGGGCGCAGTCGATGTCGCCATACGTTTCGGAATGCACCGCCTGCGGCGTCACCTCGTAGGGGCTTGGATGCTCGGGGGCCTTCGGCAGCACCGCCCACAGGGCCACATAGGCGATGGCCGCCAAGCCGGTCGTCGCCAGCGACAGGATGACGGTCAGGATGCGCACCACGATGGCATCGACCCCGAAATAGTCGGCTATGCCGGCGCAGACGCCCCCCGCAAGGGCATCGCGCGAGCGATACAGCCGTCTTTCGGTTTCCATGCCCTTCCCTTTCCACACGCCGCACGACGCGGCGCCGCACTCGGCGCCTTGCACCTGCCAACGTCCACGGCGCCCCATGCACCCGCGTCATCGCCCGGCGCACCAGCCGTGCGCCCCGCGCGGGTGACGGAGCCCGCCTACGCCTCGCTGCCTGCGGTTTCCCCCGCGAAACCGGCCGTCTCGCCGGCATCGGCCGCGGGCGCTTCCCCGGCGGCACGCAGCTTCTGCACCCTGATGCCGGAAATGCGGCTGCGGCGCATCTTCTCGATCTTGAACGAATAGCCGCCCACCACCAGCTCGTCGCCGGGCTCGGGCACATAGTCCAGCGTGTCCATGAGCCAGCCCGCTATGGTTTCGTAGTCGTCGGATTCCTCGACCGGCCAGCCCAGCTTCGCCGCATCGTCCACCGGAAGGCGGCCATCGACCCGCCACGTGTCCTCGCCCACCAGGTTCAGGTACTTGCTTTCCGCATCCGACTCGTCGATGATCTCGCCCACGATCTCCTCAACGATGTCCTCGATGGTAATTAAACCATCGGTTCCCCCGTACTCGTCCACCACGATGGCCATCTGTTGACGATTCGTTTGCATTTCAGACAACAGCGGGAAAATGTCCTTGGTTTCGGGCACGAACATGGCGTCGTAGGAGTGCCTGCCCACTGGCTCGTCGGCGCGGCCGTCCATGAGCGGCGCGATGAGGTCCTTGTAATGCACGATGCCCACGATGCGGTCGCAGTCCTCGTGGTACACGGGCAGGCGGGAATAGCCGGTGCCGTGCATGCGCTCGATGGCCGTGCGCACCGTTTCCACGTCCTCCACCAGTATCATGTCCACACGGGGCTGCATGATCTCGTGCACCGACGTGTCGCCCATCTCGATGATCTCGTGGATCATGCGCTTCTCGTCGTCCAGAAGCTCGTCGTTGTCGGCCACCATGAGCTTGATTTCCTCTTCCGAGGCGCCCTGGTTCTCGTCGCAGTTCTTGATGCGCAGCAGGCACGCCAGCCCGTTGGCCGAAGCCGACGTGAACCTGACCAGCGGGGATGCCAGTTTCTGGAACACCGCCAAAGGCCCTGCCACGTTCTTGCTCACCCGCTCGGGGTCGGCCAGCGCCATGCGCTTGGGCACCAGCTCGCCCACCACGATGCTCAAGTACGAAACGACCAGCGTGATGAACACCGGGGCAACGACCGGAGCCGCCACGGAAAGCCACTCGATGCCGAAGCCCTGCATCCACACCGCCAGCGGGTCGGACAGGTTGGTGGCCGCGGCAGCCGAGGCGGCAAACCCCACCAGCGTGATGGCCACCTGAATGGTGGCCAGGAACTGCCCGGAGTCCTGCGCGAGCCCGAGCGCGCGGGCGGCGCGGGTGTCGCCTTCGTCGGCCTCCTTCTGCAGCAGCACGTGCTTGGCGTTGACGAGCGCCATTTCCGACATGGAGAAATAGCCGTTCACGAGTACCAGTACGAACGTCACGACGATGCTTATGCCTATGTCCATGATGGTGCGGTGTCACTCCTTTGAGACGGGGTTGCCTGAGACGGGTCGCCTTGCCATGGGGCGCCATGCCCGCGCGCTCGTGCGCGCGCCGGTCACAAGACGTACAGGACGATTGCCAGAAACTGCAGCACGCTTCCCGCCAGAACCCACAGGTGGAAGACGGAATGCATGTAGCGGACCTTCTTGAGCACGTAGAAGATGCAGCCGACGGTGTAGCACGCGCCCCCGGACGCCAGAAGCCACAGCCCGGGCGTGGCGAGGTTTTCCACCAAAGGCGGCAGGAACCACACGACGCACCACCCCATGAGCAGGTAGAGCACGGCGGAAACCCACCGCGGGCGGAACACCCAGAACGCCTCGCACGCCACGCCCGCCAAGGCGAGCGCCCACACGAAGACGCACAGCCACACCCCGCCGGAGGCATTAAGGGTGATCAGGCAGAACGGGGTGTACGACCCGGCGATGAACAGGTAGATGCAGCTGTGGTCGAGCACTTTGAAGACGCGCTTCGCCCCTTCGTGCGCAAGGGCGTGGTAGAGCGTTGACATGGTGTATTCGATGATCATGGTGATGCCGTACACCAGAGCGGCGAACAAACGCACGCCGCCGCCCGCGCCCACGGCGAATACGATCAGGATGGGAAGGGCCGCGATGGCCAAGGCGATGCCCAGCCCGTGGGTGATGGAATTCGCCACCTCTTCGCCGAGCGTGTATTCCCGCACGTTGCGCGACGTGCGGACTCCGAGGCGGGATTCCGCCTCGGAGGGCGTGGTACTTCGACCGCTTGATGAATCGGAACCTGTCTTCGTGTTCATGTGCGCTACTGTACCACATTTCCCCGGGGTTTGAGCCATTCGAGCCACGCCCCGGCATCTTCTTCACACACGTCGATCAGGCGGATGGTGGTGCCGCCTATGCCGGCGGCCGTGCGCGCGTTCACGGTGGCGGTGCGGGCGCGCCGCTGGAAGGGGTTCGTCTTCGCGTAGCCGAACTGGATCTTCCGGCGCGGGAAACTGATGGTTTCACGCGCGAACCCGCCGTTGCTCACCTGCATGAAGCGCTCGTTGTAGGAAAAGCCCGAGCCGCGGTACCACAGGACTGCGCCCACGGCGTCGAGCGCCAGCAGCACGACGCACAGCACGTAGACGACGCCCGCGCCCAGGTTGACGGCGTACAGCGTGGCCGCATCCTGCGACACGGAGGGGTCGAACGCCGCGTTGAGCAGCACCTGCGCGATGCCCACCAGAACGGCCAGCCAGAAGCCGGTGCCCTGCACGATGCAGCGGCGGATGAGCGCGCGGCGCAGCGCCACGCGCGCAACCGGCTTGTTGTCCACGGGGACGTCGGCGAATTCCGGGATGATGCCGGAAAGGATTTCCGGCACGCGGTCGAGCTTCACGAAGGGGTGGATGACCAGGCCATGGGCATTGAGGGCGCTTTGCTGCTGGTCGTTCGAGCCTTCTGTGGCGGCATCGATCTTGCCGAGCGAGAGCTCGCAGTACCCCATGAGGCGACGCACGAAGCTCTGCTTCACCACCACCGACTGCACGCGATCGACATCGACGCCCTGGATGCGGTGCTGCAGCAGGCCGTGCTCGACCTCGATGCGGTTGTCGCGCCGGCAGGCGCGGAAACCCCCGTAGGAAATGCAGCTGGCAAGGGCCGAGAAAACCCACACGACCACCGCCACGCCCAGAAACAGCACCACGCCGAACAGGACGAGGTTCCCTCCCAGCAGGCGCGAGCCCGCCTGAAACGCATCGTTGAGCACCGATTCCCCAGGACCACCGAACAGAAACGGCATCAGCTGGGACGCGAATTGCACGATGCCCCCAATGAGGCCGATGGCCACGATCAGGAACGCCGTGTTGTTCGACACGCCCGTCAGGACGAGTTCCTTGTTCGACATGCCGTACTCGTAGGTGACCTTGCCGGTGTCCACGTGCATGCCGGCGAAGACGCCGCGCACGCTCTCCCACACCTCGGCCGGCGCGTCCAGCACGTTGCCGGGTGCTTGCCCGGCGCCGGGGGTGCCGGGAGCGGCGTTCGCCGGGGGCGGAACCGCGCCCGCGACCGGGATCGGGGCTGCGCCTGCGGCCGCAGCCGGAACCGCCACGGTGCCTGCGGCAGCGCCGGGAACCCCCGCCGCGGCCGCTGGTGCGGACAGGGGCGCGGCAGCGGCGACGGCCTGCGCATACGCGGCGGCGGCCAGGGCAGGGTCGGCGCCGTTCTGCACGCACACTTGGTACTGCTTGCGCGAGAACAGCTCGCGGCGCAGTGCCTCTGCCTGCGACTTCTGCACGTAGGGCACGGTCACGGCCTTGTTCGCCGAGCCGCCCGCCGTGTCGATGCTGACCGTGCACACGCCGAAGATGCGCTGCACCAGCGAGGCGCGCTGGTCCACCGACTGGATGCGCTGGTAAGGAATGTGCACGCGCTTCTTGTTGAAGATGCCGGAGTACAGGTTGAATTCCTCAGGCCCCAGCTCGTAGTACAGGTGCTTGTAGGACGCCCACTGGTAGAGCGCCACCAGCCCCGCTATCACCACGAGGGCGCCGAGCGCGAGCAGACCTGCAATCAGAAGCACCGGGATGCCGCCCACATCGGGGCGCCCGCCTTCCGCAAGGGCGCCAACCAGCGACGACCCGGCGGAAATCCCCCCGACGATCAGAAACACGATTGCCGTCTGGATGCTGCCGAGCCAAATGTAGCTGTGGTGCACGTGGTAGCGCTGCACCGCCGGCTGCGGCGGAAACGCCTCCGGCGCGGGCGCGTGCCCCTGGAAAACGGGCGGCTGCTGCGGGAATGCAGGTTGCTGCGGCATGGCTTGCTGCGGGGCCGCCGGCTGCGGCGGGACGCCCTGCGGCTGCAGCTGCGGCGTCCCCCGTTGCGGCGTCCCCCCTTGCGGGAACGGGCTCTGCCCCTGCGCGCCCGCCATCACACGTCCTCCTGTGCAAGGCGCGCCAGTTCGGCCGCGCGGTCGCGCAGCTGCTCGGCCACGTCAAGCGCCAAGCCGGGAATCGCATGCTCGCCGGCGGCCGTGGCCACCGTGACGCTGGACAGGCCGAAGGCGCGCAGGATGGGGCCTTGGCGCGTGTCGGTGTTCTGTACGCGTATGAATGGGATGATGTAGCGCTTGCGCCACACGATGCCCTTCGCTATGTCCAGATAATCCTCGGAAAGCTCGTAGCGCCAGCGCGCGTACCTGATGGGGGGCAGCACCGCCAGCCACACCACGAGCGCGGCCACGAACGCCACCGCCTCGACGACAAGCACGACGAGGATCCACGAAGCCGGCTCCGCCAAAGCCGCAATCAGGAAGGGCACGAAGCAGATCAGGAACACCACGGTGAGCCACACGGCGTCGTTGATGCGCCACACGTTCTTGATCTTGGGGTCCAGCTGGAATTGGGGCAAGTCTCTCATGGCCGTCCTATCGGAAGTCTCGTTCGCAGTGGCTTTCCATCATACCAGAAACCCGCGCGAACCTCCGCAGGAGGCCCCGGGGAACACAAGGCCGCCTTTCGCGGGCGCCGTCCCGCCCCGCCGCGCGCCGCACGGGTGGCGGGGCGCGGCGCGGAGGGAGCGTCATGCATTGCGCCTTGCGGCTATTTCGCGACAGATGGCCACCAGCTCGGAGACGCAGGGATTTTCGGGATGCTCGCCGTGCAGCAAATAGGACCGGTACGTCAACGGCGGGTCAAAACGCATTTCCACCAAAAACGGCACCGAATTCGGCACGAACATCCCGCCGGTTTTGAACAGCATTTCGTCGATGCGGATAGACGCGGATATCTGGTCGAACTCGCAGATGTCCCGTATGCGGTACTTCGGCTCTATGCCGGCTGAGCGAAACGTGTCCACCGCGCCTTCGAACGTGGTTTGCAAATGCGGGTTCGAGGGACATACGAGATAGCAGCCGCGCAGGTCTTCGAGCGTGAGCGACGCCCGTTGCGACAGCGGGTTGTCCTTGTGGACCAGAATGGAAAGCGGCAGATCGAGCAACAGCTCGCACACATAGCCTTCCGGCAGGTCGGCGGGTTCGCGGAACACGATGCCCACATCCGCTTTGCCGGACAGCACCGATGCGGCCACGGCCATGTGGGAGTCGGGAAGCAAATGCGCTGCGGGTTCGTAGGGATGCCGGTCGTGCAAAGTGGCCATGGCTTCGAACATGACGGCAGCGGAGCGGTTGTTCGACGAAACGACCATGCTCACAGTGGGACCCGTGCCGTTTTCCGCAGCAATGCGCCTGCCTTGTTCCACCACGGCATCGAATTGGTCAATGACGCCGCGGACGGCGTCGAAGTAATGTGCGCCGGCCGGCGTAAGCGCCATGGGATTGCGATTGAACAGCTTGAACCCCAATTCGCACTCCAAACGTGCAATATGGCGGGTCAAACTCGGCTGCGACATGTGCAGGCGCTCGGCGGCCTTCACGAAATTGAGGCACTCCGCCAGAACCAGAAACTCGCGCGAACGGTCAAGCATTCGCACCCCTTCCCCGATGGCGCGCATCCCCTTCCTGCGCATCGCCGCCCATTCACCGGTATTTTAGCATCCCGCAAGATGCATAACCCGTTTTCCCGCTTCCATTTTTCGTCGGAAGATTCCCGCCTATTCAAACCGTGCATGGAGAAAAGCGCCTCATGCAGATCCGACATGGCCAGTCTCATTCCCATTCGAAGACGGCATCGCATATGCAAGACACGATGGGCGCAGAACCCGCTTCCAGTCGTACAGTGGACGCGTCTTGAAGAGGGGGAACCGGGAGGGGGAAACGACCCATGCACGAAATGGCGCTCATGCGCCCCGTCGTGGACACGGTGCTGGATTTCGCCGAAAAAGCCGGCGCAACCGAGGTGAAAACCGTGTACATGACCGTCGGCTACAACCGCGACGTGGTGGAACAGTACATGGACGGCATGTTTGCCTTTTTGGCACGCGGCACCATTGCCGAACATGCCGAACTGGTGGTACGGCGCACGCCCTACACGGTGAAATGCAACCGATGCGGGCGCGTGTTCCACATCGACATCTACAACGCAGACACGTGGGTGTGCCCCCAATGCAAGGCCGAACGCGACTACAAGCTGCATTCGGGTATGGAGTTCGCCATCAACAACATCGAGATCGTTTTGCCGAATACCGCGGAAACGCCTTGCCGAAAGGCGGTGTGACATGGGCACGGAAGGCGTGTTCGCCATTGGCGTGTCCGGCATGGGGCCGGCCCTTTCGCCCACAGGCGAGCGCATCGTGCGCAGCAAGATGAAGGCGCGCGACCGTATGCTCGAAGACCTGGAGTCGCGTGGCGTGAACGTGGACGCGCTGGTGCGCCGGCATCACGACAGCCCCGGATGCGAATGCGGCCGCAACGCCGCCAACGAGGACCCCTGCGCCCACCTGGACAGCCTCGAACAGGCACAGGCGCTCGTCCTCAGGCAAAAAGGGGAAATCGCGCATCTGAAACACCAGGCGGCCGTGCAGGAGAACAAAATACTGCTCCTGCGCAAGGCGCTGGAGGCCATGCGCGGCGGGCAATAGCGGTTCCGCTTGACAAGAACGGACGGCGCATGCCTCCGTCAGACAGCAAACGAAAGGAGCATCGTATGGGGAAGAAAGTTTTGGAACGGGAAGCACGGCAGGCAGAGGAACAGCCCGCGCCGAAAAGCGCGACGCCGGACGCCAAAGGATTCAGCCGCCGCAGCTTCGTCGCCGTCGCCGGCACCATGGGCGCGCTGGGGGCGCTGGGGGCTTTCGGCTGCGCCCCCCAATCGGCCACCAGCGATCCCGAGGCCGGCGAGGCAGACGCAGGGGAATGGCACGGCGTGGCGGACGAGGTGACCACGGAAATCACAGTTGACGTCCCAGGCAAACCCGAAGACGACGGCACCTACCACGTCACCTTCAACGGCGGCCCGCTGACGGCAGCCGAGCAGCACGCCGTCCTCGATTCCTACGACTGGCGCGAAAACCGCCTGACCGCCTCCCAAATAGCCGAAGACGCCAAGGCCATGAGCGACGAGGAAGCCGAAAAGATCCTGTTCAACGAGCCGGAAATCACGCAAGACTACGTGACCGAAAGCGGCAAGGTCATCCCCGCGGTGTACATTGCGCTGCGCAACCGCCTTCTACGCGTGGGCCAAGGCGTGGGTGCCGAAATCCACGAGAACGCCTGGGACTTCCTCATGCAGGAGTTCTCGGAAGACGAAGCCGCCTTCTATCTCAAACTTCCCAATTTCGCCTATTTCACCGAAAGCGAAGCCGGCGAGGCCACGGGAATGCCAGCCGAAGAAGCCGGGGCAATCTGCGAAGACCTGAGCTACCGTGGGCTGTTGAACCGCGTGCACCGCTCAGGGACGAAGTACTATCACGTGCTGGCCTTCGCGCACGGCATGCTGGAATTCATGATGAACCGCTACGAAGAGGAAGGGTTCTGCGACAGCGTATTCGGCATGTGCGGCGCCGATTACGGCTACCAGTCGCGCAACCAGGGATCTCCCATGTATTTCCCCATTCCCGCGCAGGCCGACATCGTGGGCGACACGGAAATCCTTCCCAACCACGACTGGAACGAGATCATCGACCGCTACGACACCCTGTGCGTGGCGCCATGCCAATGCCGCACGTTCACACCCATCCGCAGCGGACAGAAACCCGGCGACTGGTGCGACCATCCCATGGAAACGTGCATTGCCACCGGCGAACAGGCCCAGTACTACATAGAAAACGGCATCGGCCGCCAAATCGACAAGGACGAAGCGCGCGAGATCCTGCAGCGCGGCGTGGATGCCGGAATGGTTATCGAGGTCATGTGCACGGCGGAATGCGACGTGATTTGCCAGTGCCACGGAGACTGCTGCGCCATTCTGCGCGGCTTCATAAGCCTGGACGGCGACGTGGAAAACTATCATCACATGTCCCATTACGAACTGCAGGTTGACCACACCACGTGCATCAAATGCGGCTCGTGCGTGGCGCGTTGCCCGCTTTTCACCATCGAAATGACCGACGACGGCCCCCAGATCGGCAACCTGTGCGTGCGATGCGGCCAGTGCGCCACGGTGTGCCCCACGGGTTCGCGCAAGCTGTTCGCGCTCCCCGAGGAAGAGCGTTTCCACATGCCCGAGGACATGGTGGACGACTACTATCTGAAGGCCCTCGAACGCGCCAAACGCGGCTACATCAACGATTTCGACCCTGCAAAGCTGCAGTCGTAAGCGAAACCACAGGCGCAGACGCCAAACCGCGTACCAGCGGCCCGCACGGAAGATGCTCGCGGAAAACCCACGCGCGCCCGTGCGGGCCAAAGCAACCCGGCAAAGCACCGGCTGAAAAGAGCAGGCCCTGAAAAGGGCCCGAAAAAAGGGAAACCGAAGGCGAGGCTATCATGGACGAAACAAGGTTGCTGGAAGTGAAGCGCAACGTGCTGGCGGCAAACGACGCGGAAGCCGACGCGTTCCGTGCGCAGCGCCAAGCCGAAGGCACGCTGTTCGTGGACGTGATGGCCTCGCCGGGTGCGGGCAAGACCACGCTTCTGCTGGCCACCATAGCCGAGCTGGAACGCCGCGGTACAGACATCGGTTCCATGGGCGTGATCGAAGCCGATCTGGAAAGCGACGTGGACGCCCTCAAGATAAAGGAAGCATGCGTCGCGTCGGTGGAACTCAACACGCGCGGCGTTTGCCACGTGGAAATGGGCATGGTGCAGAAAGCGTTCGCCGCATTTGGCGACGAACGCTTCGACTGGCTGTTTCTGGAGAACGTTGGCAACCTGGTGTGTCCGGCCGACTTCGACACCGGCGCGCACGCCCGCATCATGCTGCTCTCGGTGCCGGAAGGCTACGACAAGGTGTACAAGTACCCTCCCATGTTCGCTATCGTGGACGCCCTTGTCGTGACGAAAAGCGACTACTTGCCAATGAACCCCGATTTCGACATGGACGCCCTCGAGACGCAGGCCCGCGTGCTCAACCCCGAACTCGAAGTGTTCGTGACCTCGGCCCGCACGGGCGAAGGTTTGGGCGGGTTCGTTGACTGGCTGCAATCCCGTCGCAAGGCGCTGGTAGACCAAGGCTGCTAGAACGCGAACAGGTACTCCATCTCGCTTTCGAGCGAATCCGGATCGACTTCCCACGTGCCGTCCTTCTCCACCACGTCGATCATCAGGTAGTCTTCCGTGGTGCCCGTGGTCTTGTCCATGGCCGAGAGAAGCAGCTCGCCCAACTTGGCCTTCAAGGCGGCCTCGTCGGTCATGTTCTGGTATTCCTCGGTTTCCATGAAGGCGTCCACCTCGTCGTCGAACGTCGTGGAGAACGCCGAGACGTCACGCACCGTCACGGTCACGTCCACCCAGCCCGTGCCGTCGTCGAAGATGTAGGCCTCCTCCACGGTGTAGTCCAAATCGCCTATTAGCCATTCGGCGAACATCACGGGATCGACGCCCATCTCCGCCATGCCGAAGCCGGCGCCTTCGGCAAAGCCTTCGTCAAAGGCCGCGGCAAGTTCCTGGATGTCGGCATCGTTCACGTCGCGCAGCACCGAAAGGGCCTCGTCGACCGCCTCCATGGCCGCAGCCTCGGCCTCGGCCGTGTCGGCATCCAACGAATCCGAATCGTCCAGGGCACCCGAAGCCTCGAGGTCGTTTTGGATGTCCGTGACGATATCGCCGCCTGAAGCCTCGTATTCGTCGATGATGGCCAGGGTGGCACAACCCAAGACCGACCAAAGAACGAGGGCAATGACGGAAAGCACGATGCCCGCGATGCCGCACGCCTTGCCGCCCGTCGCCTTGCCGTCCTTGCCGCTTTCCTTGACGGCCTTCACGGAAAGCACGATGGCTACAATGCCCAAGATGATGCCCACCAAGGGCAGCCACGAGAAGACAATTGCCAAAATGCCGCAGATCAAGGCACCCAAAGCCTTGCCGTTGCTCTGCGGGGCATACGGCTGCACGGGCTGCTGCCCCGGCTGATAGTAGGGCTGTCCGGGCTGCTGGGGAGCACCGTAGGGCGGCACCGGCTGCTGGGCGGCCGCATAGGGCTGCGCCGGCTGCTGGGCGTAGGGCTGCTGCGGTTGCTGCGGCGCCGCATAGGGCTGCGTCGGCTGTGCGGCGGCGGGATCCGCCTGCGGCTGCGCGGCGGCGGGCTGCACCGGCTGCGTTTCGCCCATGGAGGCGGCGGGCTGGTCAGGCACCGCCTCTTGCGCCAAATCGCGCGCGTCGGCTGGCGTGGCGGGTTGCGCAGGCTCGGGCGCCTGCGCCGGTTCGGGGATCTTGTTTTCGTCGTCCATGTGTCATCCTTGCTCTATGCGGCTTCCGCGCGCGGCAACAGGCGCCCCGCACGTCCTGCTTTCAGTATACCGAAATGATTTCGACACAACTACTCCATATATGCAGTTTGCCCGCATGTTGCCCAACAAAGATGGCTGCCGCCAGCTGCCGCGCCCCGCTCCGCCGCCAGCTGCCGCGCGGAACTCCCGCTACCACCGGCGCCGGAGGGACCCCCGCCGGCGCCGGCATGTGCCTAGTAGTGACCCAAATCCTCGTCGGACACGCGGCCGCGGAAAGTCCGGTACACGATGACGTGGTACACCAGCACCAGCGGCAGGCCGATGCAGGTGATGATGGTCATCCACATGAGCGAAAGTTCGGAGGAAGCAGCGCTCATAAGCGTGATGTTCGCGCCCACGCTTCCCGCCGAGGCCACCACCAAGTTGGGAAACATCGAGGTGGCAAGCAGGCCCACCAGCGCCACGGCCGAAGCCGACTGGGCCACGAACGCGCCCTTGTCGCCGTCCCTTCTCGCCAGCAGGACCGACGCCGCAATGCCCGCCACGAACACGAGGGCGAACACCCAGCGCAGCGCGCCCAATGCCGGGTCCATAGCCGGCTGGATGCCGAAGTGCCCGTAAAGCGACACCGCCACGAACAGCACGACGGCCACCACCTGCAGAGGCAGGCGCAAGCGCGCCGCACGCGCCTGCAAATCGGAAGGCTTCGGCGCCTTGAGCGCAATCCACGCGGCGCCGGCCGCCAGGAACATGGCCAGGCCCAGCAAGCCCGTGAGCAGCGTGAACGGCGTGACGAGCCCGATGAGGGGCAGGCCCGCGTAGTTGCCCGCCGCATCCATGGGAATGCCCGCGTAGATGTTGCCCACGGCCACGCCCAGAAGCAGCGCCGGCAAGAGCGAACCCACGAAGAAGCAGGCGTCCCACACGCGCGCCCACTGCGGGTCGTGCCCGCGGAACTCCACCGACACCGCGCGCACGATGAGGCCGAACAGCACCAGCATCACCGCAAGGTAGAAGCCGGAAAACGTGGTGGCATACGCCGGGGGGAACGCCGCGAACAGCGCGCCGCCGGCCGTGAGCAGCCACACCTCGTTGCCATCCCACACCGGGCCGATGCTGCGGCGCACCACGGCCTTGTCATGCTCGCCCTTCGCAACGAAGGGGTACAGCACGCCCGCGCCCAAGTCGAACCCGTCCAGCACGAAGTAGCCCGCTATGAGCACGAAGATGAGGAAGAACCACAGCACTTGGAAAAACGTCATGTCCACGGCTACTCACCGTCCTTCGCATCGGCCTTGGCATTGGCATCGGCCTGCGGCTCCGAGGCGTCTTCGCCGCCGGCCAGCGCCGCGCTCCCGGCCGAAGCCGAGGCCGCGTCGGCGGCGGCGCCCGCCACAGCCACCGCAGGCTTCGCCACCGGGCCTTCCTTGATGAAGCGGCCCATGACGCGCGCCCATGCCACCATGAGGAACACGTACACCACGAAGAACAGCGCCAGCGTCACCAGAAGCTCGGGCGCGGAAACCGACTGCGAGATGGCGTCGTTCGTGAGCAGGCTCACGCCGTCAGGGCCGCTGGTGGAGGGATACACCACCCACGGCTGGCGGCCCACTTCGGCCGTGATCCATCCCGTCTGGATGGCGACGAACGGGAACACCGGCGACACGAGCACCAGCCGCTGGAGCCACTTCATGTTCTTGATCCTCCCCTTGCGCAGCGTGAACACGAGCGCCAGGATGACCGTGAGCATGATGAGACCGTACATGATCACCATCAAATGATAGCTCTGGAACACGAGGTTCACCGGCAGTTCCTCGGGGTCGAGGTCGGCGTACTTCTCGGTCTGCGCGAGGTCGTTCAGGCCCAGGTACTCGGTGTCCCACGTGCCCGTGGCAAGGAAGCTGGTGCCGCCGGGAATGGCGAAGGGCGAAACGACCTCCTGCGACTCTTCGTCAACCCAGCCGAACGCGTAGAGCGGCGGGGCCTCCGTCTCGTACATGCCCTCCATCATGGCCAGTTTCGTGGGCTGCTCCTCGGCCACCACCACGGCAGAGGCGTGCGCGAACACGATCATGGCGCAGCTGGTGACAATGCCCACCACGGCGCCGGTCTTGAGCGTCTTCATGGCGAAGTCGGTGTGCTTGCCCTTGAGCAAATACCACGCGGCCACCGCCATGGCCACGAACGCGCCCATGATGAGCAGCGCGTCCACCGTGTGCGTGTAACGCGCCCAGATGGAGGGGTTCGCCGCCGCG
>CAJFUR010000109.1 GCA_904420215.1 uncultured Eggerthellaceae bacterium | reverse complement strand
CGTGGACACCTACGGCGGCATGGGCCGCCATGGCGGCGGCGCGTTTTCCGGCAAGGACTGCACGAAGGTGGACCGCTCGGCCGCCTATGCCGCGCGCTGGGTGGCGAAGAACGTGGTGGCGGCGGGCTTGGCGGAGCGCTGCGAGATCCAGGTGGCCTACGCCATCGGCATGGCGCGCCCGGTGAGCGTGATGGTGGACACGTTCGGCACGAACAAGGTGGACGAGGCCGCCATCGAGCGCGCGGTGGGAGAGGTGTTCGACCTGCGCCCCGCCGCCATCATCGACGCGCTCGATTTGCGCCGCCCCATCTACCGCAAGACGGCCGCCTACGGCCACTTCGGCCGCGAGCTGCCCGAATTCACCTGGGAGCGCACCGACAGGGCCGACGAGTTGCGCCGCGCCTGCGGGCTAGCGTAGGCCGCTAGCCCGTGCGAGGGCCCGGCCGCGCCGCAAAGGCGGGCGGCCGGGCCCTCTGTTTTGGGCATGCGCTGGGCGCGTTGGACGAAATCGCCCCTATTTTTCTTTTAGAACCCACTTTGCGGTCGTGGCGAAGGACTGGTTCGCCATATTGGAGATCAGGGCTTTCTTTTCAAGCGGCCTGTGGCCGACCTTGCGTGCCGTCGCTCACGCGCAATCTCTTTACAGTTCTTTACAGTTCTTTACAGTTCTTTACAGTTCTTTACAGTCGGGGATTGACGACGTAGTACTGGAACGGATCGGTCTTGTTTCTCCCGTGCCATTCGAGAACATTGTCGTTCGCGAGAGTCCTCAGCGTTTTTGCGGCGGTTTGCCGCGTGACTCCCGCGTTTTCTGCCAGCATCGAGCTTGTGACTTTTCCCTTGTCCACGGCGATGCGCACGGCGGCCTTCTCATTGTCGCTCAGCTGGTGGAACACCTCCAGAGAGACGAGGCCTTTCCCATGCGCAACGGAGCGCCCCTCGTCTTCGCAGCGCGCCCTGGGCATTTCCAATCTCGGCCTGAATATGTTCACGCGGAACATGCTGTCGAACTCGCGGAACTCGGGCTCCGGAAGCCCCGCGTCCGCACATGCTTCGCGGATGCGCCGCAGGCCCGTCCCCCAGTTCTCGAAGAGGTCCATCTGCATGAGGGCTTCGGCTATCCTCGGGTTGCGCAGGCGCGTCACCCCTTGGAGCGCGTCGTCGAGCGTGAGTCCGCCGTAGAGGGCGCCCGGTGAAGTCACTTCCAACCGGTCGTCGTAGAGGGCCACCTGCACGCACGAGCTCGCTTGGAGGTCGCGGTGTACGACGGCGTTCACGATGGCCTCGCGGATGGCCGTGCGAGGCAGTTCGTAATAGTCTTCGCGGTAGAGCCCCTCGATGCGGGCGCCGAGCCGGATGTTTCGCAGCACGAAGCTTTCCGCCGCATCGATCTGCTCGTGAAGGGGCCCGCCATAGTCGCGCCGGTCGAGGAACACCACCCGGTCGGTTCCCTTGAACTGGGCGCACTGGATGCGGGAGAACGGGAAAGGGTTGCTCGTGAGCAGGAGGAGCGCCCTTGTGGGGACGGGCCTGCCGTCCATGTGGCGGACGAGCCCCCAATTCTCCAGATTGCGCGGGGTCACCTCGTTGCCTCGGCCGGCGTCTTTGCGGCGCCGGTTCATCTCGTCGCAGAGCGCCTGCGCCAAGCCCTCGTCGAAGGGTTCTTCGAGACAAGGTTGTTCGTCGTAGTATTGGCTAGCCCCGCGCAGTTCCAGCTCCCGTAGGGCCGTTTCGTCCGCCAGCCTGGTCGTCGCCCCGGCTCGGACATACACGCCTGCGGAAGGCGCTTTGCCCTTGAGGCGGTAGGGAGTGGCGGAGCTCGGCTGAATTTCGACGACGACCACGTCGCGACCTTCGAGGTTGTCGATGCGGATGCGGGGCGTCAGCAAAGGCTCGCAGGAGTCGGACAGGGCGTTAGCGATGGAGTCGGCCACCGAAGCGGCGTTTTCCACGCCCACGACCTCGCGGCCGCCGTCGCGCACGCCTACGACGAGCTTGCCTCCCGACGAGTTCGCGAACGCCACGAGGGTCTTGACGTATTTCTCGCTTTTCGCGGGGAGGAACTCCTTCAACTCCAGCGTCTTTGTCTCCCCATTGCGAATTTCCCTCAAAAGGCCCTGACTGTCCATGAACTCCCTTTCCGAATCCGATTGCCCCATGCGCACATTCTATCAATTGCGGGCTTCGAGCCAACCGTTCATGGCCTCGAATCGTTCAAGGAAGGTCACCGCCTCCTTGGCAAAGCCATCAAGGCGCGTCCGAAAACAACAGGGTTCTGACCCCCCTATGGGGTCTCGGCTCGGGTATGTGCTGCGCATGAGGCGGAATGCCGCTTGCCATGCGGGTTGCGTCCGGGCGGCCTGCACGCGCGGACTTCGTGCGTCGGGGTGGCTCTGGCCGGTTGCGAGTGGCGTGGTCGGTTCCGCTCGCCCTCGCGCATGGGGCGTCTCTCGTGCGGGCGCCGCCACGCAGGTGGCGTTCATCTATTTTGGAAAAAAATTAGAACAAACGTTCTCTATATTGTGTTATAATGCAACCGTCTTAACAGAACCGGTTGGTGCTTCCTAACCCCTCGGGGGACAGCCTGCGTGCCTGTGCGGCGCGCTGTCCTGCGAGGGGTTTTCTATGAAGCGGCAAACAAGAGGACCACCTTATTTATATACCAAAGATATACGCATGGTATATTTCCATAGGAAGGTGGTACAATGGAGTTCGAATACGACCCGGGCAAGAGCAGGTCGAACCAGGCGAAACACGGCATTGATTTCGAGGAGGCGAAGCGGCTGTGACCAAGCAAATCAGCGCTGGGGAATTCGACCGCATATTCGACGAAGGCGAAGAAGACATCATGGAATACCTCGACCTCGAGAACGCGGTGCTCATGCAGGGCGACGCGGTGATCAAGCGGGTGAACGTGGACTTCCCTCAGTGGATGGTGGACGAGCTTGACCAGGAGGCGAGCCGCCTGTCCATCAACCGCCAAGCCGTCATCAAGACCTGGATAGCCGGCGTGATAGACCGGCGCCGCCTCGACGCCGCCCGCTATGCGGCGCTGCAGTCCGCGAAGGCAGGCGGCGCGTCGGGCGCGGCGTGACGCGGGCGCCGAAGCGCTATACTGCTGCATCATGAGACTCGCATCGGTCATACTGGACATTCCCACGCAGGCGCTCGACGCGCCGTACACCTATCTTGTGCCCGAAGACGCGCCGGCAGGGGCGGGCGATCTGCCCGTCTTGGTGGGCTGCGCCGTGCTGGTGCCGTTCGGGCGCAGGCAGGCGGTGGGCTTCGTGGTGGCGCTCGAGGAGGTGGATCCCGCGGCGCTGGAGGGGCCGGACGCGGATGCCGCCGAAGCGCCGCCCGAGGCGCACTACGGGTTCGGCGCCCAGTACGAGGACGCGGCCCCCGCGCCCGCGCGCCGGAAGGCGGCCTTCGACCCGGGCAAACTCAAGCCCATCGAACGCGTGCTGTCCAAGCCCTACTTCGACGAGGAGGGCGCGGCGTGCGCCCAGTGGCTTTCCGAGCGCTACTTGGCGCCGCTTTCCTCGTGCGTGCGCCTGTTCGCGCCGCCAGGCGGCGTGCCGCGCATGGTGCGCGCGCGGGCCGGCCATTGGCGGCTCGAAGAGCCGGCCGTGGGCGAGGTGGACGACCGCTGGGTGGTGCCCGGCCCGGCGTTCGATTCCTTCGAGCCGCGCAAGAACGCGGTCAAGCAGGCCGCCATCGCGAGCGCCCTGCGCGCGGGAGAGTTGCGCGTGGCGGAGCTTTCGGCCGAGTTCGGCGCCGTGTCCGCGCCCCTCAAGGCGCTCGAGGCGCAAGGCGTCGTCCGCATCGAGCGCCGCCGCCGCATGCGGGGTTTTTCGGCTCCGGCAGCTTGCCAGCTGCCGGAGCCAGCCGGCTTCGTCCCCAGCCCCAAGCCGCCGCTCACGCCGGGGCAGGCCGAGGCGTTGCGCGCCATAAACGCGGCGCGGGAGCGCGGGCGCGGCGAGGTGGTGGTGGTGGACGGCGTCACGGGGTCGGGCAAGACCGAGGTGTACCTGCAGGCCATCGAGGCCACGCTGGCGGCCGGGCGCACGGCCTGCGTGCTCGTGCCCGAGATATCTCTCACGCCGCAGACGGTCGCGCGCTTCCGGGGGCGCTTCGGCGAGACGGTGGCCGTCATGCACTCGCGCATGGGCCAAGGCGAGCGCTACGACCAGTGGGACTTCGTCCGCAGCGGGCAGGCGCGCGTGGTAGTGGGGGCCAGAAGCGCGCTTTTCGCGCCCCTGCGCAACGTGGGCCTCGTGGTCATCGACGAGGAACACGAGGGGTCCTACAAGCAGGACAGCGCCCCGCGCTACGTTTCGCGCGACGTAGCGGCGTGGATGGTGCGGCGCAGCGGCGGCGCGCTGGTGCTGGGAAGCGCCACGCCCTCCATCGAGGCGCTCTACGCCTGTGCGAAGGATCCCGCGTGGCACCACGTCGCCTTGCCCGAGCGCGCCAACGGCAGGCCCCTGCCGCGCATCGAGGTCGTGGACATGGCCAAGGAGTTCCACAGCGGCTCGCGCTCCATGTTCTCGGGGCGCCTTGCCCGCGCGCTCGAACAGGAGCTGGCCGCCGGGCGCAAGGCGGTGCTTCTGCTCAACCAGCGCGGGTTCGCGAAGTTCCTGCTGTGCCGCGACTGCGGGTTCGTGCCGGAATGCCCGTCGTGCTCCACCTCGCTCACCTACCACGAGAAAGGCGCCCTGCTGGCATGCCATCACTGCGGCTACCGCATTCCCGCGCCGCCCGTGTGCCCGGAGTGCGGCAGCCCCTACCTGAAGAAGTTCGGGGCCGGCACGCAGCGCGTGGAAGCGGAACTGCGGGTGCTGCTCGATGCCATGCCGGGCGTGGGTGCGGGCGTGCCCATCGTGCGCATGGACGCCGACACCACCGCGGCCAAGGGCGCGCACCAGCGCCTGCTGGAGCAGTTCGCCTCCGCCGGGGCCGCCGTGCTTCTGGGCACGCAGATGATCGCGAAGGGCCTTGACTTCGAGGACGTGACGCTGGTGGGCGTCGTCAACGCCGACACCCAGCTGCACTTGCCCGACTACCGCGCCGGCGAGCGCACGTTCTCGCTCATCGAGCAGGTGGCGGGCCGCGCGGGACGGGCCGAGTTGCCCGGGCGCGTGCTGGTGCAGACCTACGAGGCCGACGCCGTGGCCATCCGCGCGGCCGCCGCCTACGACCGCGCGCGGTTTCTGCGCGACGAGCTGCCCAAGCGCAGGATGCTGGGATACCCCCCCTACGTGCGCATGGCCAACGTGCTGGTGTGGGGCAAGCGGGAAGAGGACGTGCGCCGCGTGGCGGGCGAGCTGCATGCGGCGCTTTCCACCCGCGTGCGCGACTTCGGCGGCGACGGCTGGACGGTGCTGCCGGCGGGGCCGTGCGTGCTGGCGAAGCTGCGCGGCGCCTTCCGCTGGCACATCGTGGTGAAATGCCCCTTGGGCGAAGACCTCTCCGGCGTGCTGGCGCCGCTGTTCCGCGCGCGCAAGGCCGACCCCGCGGCCAACGTGGCCGTGGACGTGGATCCCAACGACCTGCTGTGACGGGGCGGACGGCGTGCGTGCCCGCAGCGGCGGTGCGTCAGGCCGTCGCCTGCTCTGGACTGCGGACGCCTTTCGCCCGGCACGCCCGGCGTTTCCGCCTGCTGTTGGCTCCTTGCTGTGCGGGATGCGGTTCTGGGGCGTTTTGGTGAAACTCCCTTCATCCACAAGGGCGGTTTGTGGTATATTATTTCGCTGTATCTTTGCGCCCTGCCGCGTTTCGGCGCGGGGCGTGTCGTCCTGTTTGGAAAGGAAGTTCACGTGGCCCAAGCTTCTGAAAAGCACGCGCAAGCCCCTGAAGACGCCAAGATGGACGGTCCCATCGACGGCGAGGAAATCATGGACGACGACTCCCTGGACGTGGAGCCGCCGGCGACCATGGACGCCTCGGCCGACACCCTCGACGACGACAAGCTGGACGTGGGGCTTGATTCGGACGAGGACTTGCTGGAGGGCATCCCCGAAGAGGAACTCAAGGCCACCGTGGACGTGCAGCTGCCGCGGGTGGGCAGCCGCGTGTCCAAGGCCAAGGCGCGCACGAAGCGCACGCCCGATGCCGGTGTTACCATGCTCACGGGCGACCCGGTGCGCATGTACCTGAAGGAGATCGGCAAGGTGCCGCTGCTCACGGCGGCCGAAGAGATCGACCTGGCCATGAAGATAGAGGCCGGCGTGGCGGCCACCGAAGAGCTGGAACGCGCCGAAGACGAGGGCAAGGAGCTCGAGCGCCGCGAGAAGCGCCGCCTTTTGCGCATCGAGCAGGTGGGCCTCGACGCCAAGCAGCAACTCATCGAGGCGAACCTGCGCCTCGTCGTGTCCATTGCGAAGCGCTACGTGGGGCGCGGCATGCTCTTCCTCGACCTCATTCAGGAAGGCAACCTCGGCCTCATCCGCGCGGTGGAGAAGTTCGACTACACGAAGGGCTTCAAGTTCTCCACGTATGCCACGTGGTGGATCCGTCAGGCCATCACGCGCGCCATCGCCGACCAGGCCCGCACCATCCGCATCCCCGTGCACATGGTGGAGACCATCAACAAGGTCATCCGCGTCTCCCGCCAGCTGCTCCAGGAGCTGGGGCACGACCCCACGCCGGAGGAGATCGCCGAGGAGATGAACATGCCGGTGGACAAGGTGCGGGAGATCCTGAAGATCGCCCAGGAGCCTGTCTCTCTGGAGACCCCCATCGGCGAGGAGGAGGACAGCCATCTGGGGGATTTCATCCCCGATGAGGACGCCTCCGAGCCGGCGGAGGCCGCCTCCTTTACCCTGCTGAAGGAGCAGCTGGTGGAGGTGCTGTCCACCCTCACCCCCCGGGAGGAGAAGGTGCTCAAGCTCCGTTTCGGCATCGAGGACGGCCGCACCCGGACCCTGGAAGAGGTGGGCAAGGAGTTCAATGTCACCCGGGAGCGCATCCGCCAGATCGAGGCCAAGGCGCTGAGAAAACTGCGCCATCCCAGCCGGAGTAAGAAGCTGAAGGACTTTTTGAACTGATGAAAACATGCGGGACCATCGTCCCGCAAAACGGCCCTGCGAAGGCGCATGACAGAGACATGCATCCCCGCAGGGCTGCTTTATCCCGGAGCTGGGCGGGGAAGATTGCGGATGCCTGGCCAGAATTGTTCATAATATCCATAAAAGAGAGATAAAACGACATGGTTCTTGGAAAGGGTAACAAAATGAAACGGAAAGTGTAAAGGACTGTAACTGTTTTTTCATCTTCTCGTAATGAAAACGAGAGGAAAGATCAGGAGGACAGGGCTATAATATAAACAAAGAAAAGAAGGAGGCGGATCATATGAAAAAGCTGATTGTTACCATGGTGGCGGCGGCGCTGGTGGTTTCCTGTGTCGCATTTGCCCGTCCCGCCTCCACTCAGGAGAGTCAGGAGTCCCAGTTTGCCGGCGCGGTCCCCGCAGTGGACAGCCTGGTGATGTGCATGCTGGAGCGGGGATATGCTTACCGTCCCGCCTCGGACGAGTTCTTCTGGGCCTCCCTGTACTATATGCTGGGCATCTATGGCCAGGAGGACACCCGTTCCACCGTGACCGAGGACACGGTCTCCTTCCCCGCAGAGGTGGTACAGGACTATGCGGCCTCCCTGTTTACCGATTACCGGGGTGTGCCTGAGATTCCCGAGGAGCTGCAGGGCAGCATCACTTATGACGAGTCCAACGGCAGCTATGTGCTGGCCCGGGGAGATGCCGGACTGAGCGAGACGGTGCTGGGTGAGGGGACCCCCTGCAGTGAGGGCAGCTATCTGGTGCCCGGTCAGGTGATCTCTCTGGAGGACGGCGCAGTGCTGTGCGAATTTGAAGTGATCCTCACCGAGAGCGACCAGATGTTCCCCTATACGGTGTCCGAGCTGCTGATCCTCTCTGAAAGCTGATTTACCAACGGGAATGCCCCCCAAAAGTTGGTTCCTCCTTCTTTTGGGGGGCATTTTATGCAGAGAACGGCCCCGACAGATATTCTGTCGGGGCCGTTCTTGACCTCTGCGAGGCGAACTTTCCGTGTACGCAGAGCATATTTCCGCCTGCCGGCGGGTCCCGGAGCGGGCCATCACTGGGCGTAGTAGTTGATGAGACAGCCCGCGAGAATGATGTCCCGCTCTTCCCGGGTGAGGTTGGGGAGGGTGAGGGTCACCTGGCGCTGCTGGCCGTTCTGGAGCAGGGTGGCCTGGATCTCGGCGCCGTCCCCCTCCAGCAGGGCACGGATGCCGGGGATGTACAGCCGGTCGCCGGGCTGGATGTTCCAGCCCTCCACCTCGGGGGCCACGAAGGGCAGCATCCCCCAGTTCACCACATTGGAGCGGTAGCGCTTGGTGGCGTACTCCCGGGCCAGGTTGGCACAGCCCCCCAGCACCCGCTGGCAGGAGGCGGCCTGTTCCCGGGCGGAGCCGTCCCCGGGCTTCAGGGCCATCACCAGGGTGCCCAGTCCAGTCTTTTGGGGGTCGCGGCCCTCCAGCGCGGCGGCCACTTCGGGTGCCGCCGGATCGGTGCGGCGCAGCTTCTCCACCGCCAGCACCGCCTTGGCCCGGGGGACATACTGAGGGTCCTTCCGGCTCAGGGCGAACTCGGCCAGCCGCAGGGGGTTGGAGCGATAGGAGGAGGTCTCGCCGGAGGGGATGAGCTAGTCGGTGGTGGTGACGGGATCGTGGAGCACCGCCGCCAGCTCCACCAGCAGGT
>CAJFUR010000108.1 GCA_904420215.1 uncultured Eggerthellaceae bacterium | reverse complement strand
TTGCTGGTCGGGTTGACAGGATTTGAACCTGCGACCCCTTGACCCCCAGTCAAGTGCGCTACCAAACTGCGCCACAACCCGTTGTGCTGCCTCCAAGCCACCGGCCCGGACAGCTTGTCTATCTTACCGAAAGCATCCCGTCATTTCAAGACGCAATTTTTCCTTTCTTGCGGCTTTTCGCCAAGCGCGCCGCCGCCCGACGCGCGTGCCGCCGGCAAGCCCCGCCGCGCCCGCTACGGCACCCCCGCGCGGCCGCTCCCGCCGTGCGGCAGGCCCCGCCGTCCCCGCACGCCCGCATGCAGGCCGTCCGGCCCTGCCAAGCGCGTCGCCGCCCGGCCGCGCACAGGTTACCCGGCCGCGCCGTCGCGCGCAGCCATCGCACGCGCGCGGCCCGCGCGCGTCACAGGGCGCGGATCCTCCGCACGGCCTCCTCGGCGTCCTCGCGCGAGCCGAAGGCGGTCAGGCGGAAGTACCCCTCGCCGGCCGGGCCGAAGCCCGCGCCCGGCGTGCCCACCACCTGCGCTTCTTCCAGCAGGTGGTCGAAGAAGCCCCACGAGGTCATGCCGTCGGGCACCTTGAGCCAGATGTAGGGGGCGTTCGTGCCGCCCGACGCCTCGTAGCCCGCCTGCCGCAGGCCCTCCAGCACCACCTGCGCGTTGCCCAGGTAGTACGCCACCTGCTCGCGCGTCTCCCGCTGCCCCGCCTCGGAGTACACGGCTTCGCCCGCGCGCTGCACGATGTAGGGGGCGCCGTTGAACTTCGTCCCCTGCCGGCGCGCCCACAAGTCGCGCAAGGGCGTGCCTTCGGCGTCCTTCAAGTCGCGCGGCACCACGGTGTAGCCCAGGCGCGTCCCCGTGAAGCCCGCGTTCTTCGAGAAGCTGCGGATCTCGATGGCACACGTGCGCGCCCCGTCGCATTCGTAGATGGAATGCGGGACGGACGCGTCGGTGATGTAGGCCTCGTAGGCCGCGTCGTACACGATGACCGCGCCGTGCTCGTTGGCGTAGTCCACCCACTGCTGCAAGCGCCGCCTGTCCGCGACGGCGCCGGTGGGGTTGTTGGGGAAGCACAGGTAGAAAAGCGACGCCCGCGCATCGGGGCCGGGAGGCGCGGGCGCGAAGCCGTTCTCGGCCGTGCAGGGCAAATACAGCACGTCGCTCCACAGGCCCGTGGAAGCGTCGTAGGTCCCGGCGCGCCCCGCCATGGCGTTCGAGTCCAAGTACACCGGGTACACCGGGTCGCACACCGCGATGCGCGTGTCGGAGGCGAAGATCTCCTGTATGTTGGCCGAGTCGGACTTCGCGCCGTCGCTCACGAACACCTCGTCGGGGTGCACCTCGGCGCCGCGCGGGGCGAAGTCGTGCCGCACGATGGCCTCGCGCAGGAAGCCGTAGCCCGCCTCGGGCGCGTACCCGTGGAAAGTCCGCGCGTCCGCCATCTCGTCCACCGCCGCGTGCAGCGCGCGCACCACGGAGGGCGCGAGCGGCTGGGTCACGTCGCCGATGCCCAGCCGCACGATGCGGGACGCCTTTTCGGGATGCGCCTCGGCATACGCGGCCACGCGCGCCGCCACGCCCGAGAACAGGTAGTCGCCCGGAAGCCGGGAATACGCCTCGTTTGCCCTAAACATGTTTGTCTCCTTCTTCTGCGTTGCCAGTCTCTTGCGCATCACCAATTCGGATCCACCGCGTGGGGCGGCTCGTCCGGCGGGCACCCGTCAACGTCGATGTCGCCCTCGAAGACGGTTTCCGCCGGGCCGGTCAAGTACACCCGGTCCGCCGCGCGGTCCCAGCGCACCCGAAGGTCGCCCCCCGGCACGTGCAGCAGCACCTCGTCGTCGAACTTCCCGCACAAAACGCCCGCCACCGCGGCCGCGCAGGCGCCCGTGCCGCACGCCAGCGTCTCCCCCGTGCCGCGTTCCCAAACGCGCATGTTCGCCTCGCTGCGGCTTGCAACCTGCACGAACTCCACGTTCGTGCGGTTGGGGAAGGCCGGGTGCACCTCGAAGGCGGCGCCCACCTCCTCCACCGGGAAGCCCGCCACGTCGTCCACGAACACCACCGCGTGGGGGTTGCCCATGGACACACAGGTGGCCTCGAAGCGCCGGCCCGCCACCTCTATGGGCTGCGCCACCACCTGCCGCGTCGCGGACATCACGGGAACGAGCGCCGCGTCGAGCACGGGCGCGCCCATGTCCACGGTCACCTCGGCCACCGCGCCCCCCTCCACGTGCAGCCCGAGGCGCTTCACCCCGGCGAGCGTGTTCACGGCAAGCTCCGTCTTGTCCGCGAGGCCGTGGTCGTACACGTACTTGCCCACGCAGCGGATGCCGTTGCCGCACATCTCCGAACGCGAGCCGTCGGCGTTGAACATCTCCATGAAGAAGTCGGCCTGCACCGAGGGCCTGATGAGGATGAGGCCGTCGGAGCCGATGCCGAAGTGCCGGTCGCTCACCATGCGGGCGAGCGACGAGGGGTTGTCCACGCGCTCCTCGAGGCAGTTGACGTAGACGTAGTCGTTGCCCGCTCCCTGCATTTTCGTGAACCGCATTGTCGTCCTTCCTTCCGTGTCATGCCCGTGCCTGCCGCCCAACCGCGCCCGCACGGCTCGCGCGCCGCCCGCCGCGTCCGGGACGGGCGCCACCCGACGCCGCCCAGCGGCCGTTGCCGGCGCGCCCGCCGCCAGCCCGGCCGCGCACGCGCCTACGCCGTCTTCCCGCGTTCCTCGAACGCGCGCTCCACGGCCTCGTCGTGCCCAAGGCCCTCCGCCTCGAACTGCGCCACCAGGCCCGTCATCCGCTCGTATTCCCGCGGGATCACCTTCGCGAAGTCGCCCGCCACGTCGTCGAAGCGGTACAGAAGCATCGCGCCGAGCGGGCTTCCCGTGCGCCGGGCATGCTCCTCCACCAGCGCGCGTATGGCGTCGAGCTCGGCGCGCGCGGGGCGGCGCAGCTCCACCATCTCGCGGTTGCAGCGCTCTTCCAAGGTGCGCTGCGTGTCGTAGACGTAGGCCACGCCCCCGCTCATGCCCGCGGCGAAGTTCAGCCCCACCTCGCCGAGGACCAGCACGGTGCCGCCCGTCATGTACTCGCAGCCGTTGTCGCCCACGCCCTCCACCACCAGCGTGGCGCCGGAGTTGCGCACGCCGAAGCGCTGCCCGGCCAGCCCGTTGACGAACCCGCGCCCGCCCGTGGCGCCGTAGAACGCCACGTTGCCCACGGACACGTTCTCCTCGGGCCTATACGTCGCCCGCCGCGACGGAGCCACCGTCACGATGCCGCCCGAAAGCCCCTTGCCGAAGTAGTCGTTCGCCTCGCCCTCTATGTTGAGCGTCACGCCCGCGGGCAGAAACGCCCCGAAGCTCACGCCGCCGGCTCCCGCGCAATCCACCGTCAGCGTGTCGTCGGGAAGCCCCTCCGGGTGCCGGGAAGTCACGTGCGCGCCCAGCAGCGTCCCCACGCAGCGGTTCACGTTGGCTATGTCGATGCCGAAGCGCTGCTCGGTCAAAGTGGCGCGCGCCTCGCGCGTGTACGGCACGAGCAGGAGCGCGTCGAGCGTGTCGGAAAGCGCGTCGGCAGGCGCGCAGGAGGCGAGCGCGTGGAGGCACGCCTCGCCGGCGGCCGGCACGCATTCGGCGGGCACGGGCGCAAGCAGGGCCGAAAGGTCCACCAGCCGCGCCTTCCAGCTTTCCGGCCGCGCGCTCTGGCGCAGGCACTCCACGTGCCCCACCATGTCGTCCACGGTGGCGAATCCCAAACGCGCCATGATGCGGCGCAGCTGCTCGGCCACCATCACCATGAAGCGCTCCACGTGCTCGGGGCGTCCCTCGAAGCGCTCGCGCAGCTTGGCGTTCTGCGTGGCAATGCCCACCGGGCACACGTCGCGATGGCACTGGCGGCACATGCGGCAGCCCATGGCCACCAGCGGCATGGTGGAGAAGCCGAACTCCTCGGCCCCCAGAAGGCAGGCCACGGCCACGTCGCGCCCGTCCATCAGCTTGCCGTCGGCGCCCAGCGCCACGCGCGGGCGCAGGCCGTTGCGCAGAAGCGTCTGCTGCGTCTCCGCCAGCCCCAGCTCCAGCGGCAGCCCGGCGTGGAAGATGGAGTCGCGCGCGGCCGCGCCCGTGCCGCCGTTGGCGCCCGACACGAGGATCTTGTGCGCGCCGCCCTTGGCCACGCCGGTGGCGATGGTGCCCACCCCGGCCTCCGCCACCAGCTTCACCGACACCTCCGCCTCGGGGCTTGCGTTCTTCATGTCGAAGATGACCTGCGCCAAGTCCTCAATGGAGTAGATGTCGTGGTGCGGCGGCGGCGATATGAGGCCCACCCCCGGCGTCGAGCGGCGGGCCCGTGCGATCCACGGCCACACCTTGCCGCCCGGCAAGTGCCCGCCCTCGCCGGGCTTGGCGCCCTGCGCCATCTTTATCTGCACCTCGGCGGCGCCCGCAAGGTAGCGGCTCGTCACGCCGAAGCGCCCGGAGGCCACCTGCCGCACGGCCGAGCGCCTGCTGCCGCCGCCCGCAAGCGGCACCTCGCGGGCCGGGTCCTCGCCGCCCTCGCCGCTGTTCGAGCGGCCGCCTATGCGGTTCATGGCAACGGCCAGGCACTCGTGGGCCTCCTGCGATATGGAGCCGTAACTCATGGCGCCCGTGCTGAAACGCTTGACTATCTCGCTCGCAGGCTCCACCTCGTCGAGCGGGATGCCCTCGCCTGCGGGCACGATGTCCAGCAAGTCGCGCAGCACCACGGCGCGCCCGGGCGCGTGGATGGAGGCGCTGTATTCCTCGAACAGCGAAAAGTCGTCCTCGCGCACCGCGCGGCGCAGAAGCTTCATCGTGGCGGGGTTCACCAGATGGTCCTCCCCTTCGGGCCCGCGCCACGCCGCCATGCCCGAATCCGGCAGGCGCGCCGGCTCGCCCGCCTCCCCCAGGGCGCGGGCAAGCCGGCACCGCTCGTCGCACTCGCGCTGGATGTCGTCCAGCCCCAAGCCGCCTATGCGGCTGACGGTGCCGGCGAAGTGTCGCTCCACCACGTCTTCCGCCAAACCCACGGCCTCGAACACCTGCGCCGCGTGGTAGCCCTGCATGGTGGAGATGCCCATCTTCGACATGATGGACACCACACCCGCCACCGCGGCGCGGTTGTAGTTCGCAATGGCCTCGTCAACGCCGCACGCCACCTCGCCCGCGGCGCAGAGCGCCCGTATGGTGTCGTGTGCGAGGTACGGGAACACCCCCGAGGCGGAATAGCCCACGAGCGCCGCGAAGTCGTGCGGGGTCACGGCGTCGCCCGCCTCCACGATGATGTCGGCGTGCGTGCGCAGCCCCTGGCGCAGCAGGTGGTTGTGTATGGCGGCCACGGCCAGAAGCGACGGGATGGGCGCGCGGCCCTCCCGCGCGCGGTCGGTGACGGCCAGGATGTCGGCACCCGCGCGCACGGCGGCCTCGGCCTCTTTGAGCAGGGCTTCCAGCGCCTCGGCCAAGGCATGCGGGCCGCCGTCCGCGGGATAGGAGGCCTCCAGCAGCGCCGGCTCGAACCCGTGGCGGTCGATGCGCGCAAGGGCTTCGAACTGCGCCGCGTCGAGCAGGGGCGTCTCCAGCCGCACGAGCCGGCAGTTCGCGCGCGCGTCTTCCAGGAGATTGCCGTGGCTGCCCACGTACAGCGAGGTCGAGGTCTTGAACGCCTCGCGCAGGGCGTCGATGGGCGGGTTCGTCACCTGCGCGAACATCTGGCTGAAGTAGTCGAAGAAGCTGCGCGGGCGCGCGGACAGGCACGCCAGCGGCACGTCGGCGCCCATGGACGCCAGCGGCGCCGCGCCGTTTTGCGCCATGGGAACCACCACGTCCGCCACGTCGTCGGCATGGTAGCCGTGCGCCGCCTGCCGCACGGCCAGCGGCACGCCCGCGTCAGCGGGGAGCGCCGCGGCGGGGCGCTTTTCGGCCGCCAAGTCGCCGAGGGCAAGCGTCTCGGCGTCTATCCAGCTGCGGTAGGGCTTCTCGTTCGCGAAGGTGTCCTTGATCTCGTCGTCGAAGAGCACGCGGCCCTGCGACGGGTCCACCAGCAGCATCTGCCCCGGCCCCAGGCTGCCGGCCACCAGCACGCTGGCGGGGTCCACGTCCAGCACGCCCACCTCGCTTGACAAAATGAGCCGGTCGTCGGAGGTCACGCAGTACCGGGCGGGGCGCAGCCCGTTGCGGTCCACCGTGGCGCCCGTCACCCGGCCGTCGGAAAACGCGATGGCGGCCGGCCCGTCCCACGCCTCGGTGAGCATGGACTGGTAGGCGTTCCACGCGCGCCGCTTGTCGGAAAGGCTGCGGTTGTTGTCCCACGGCTCGGGCAGCATCATCGACACGGCACGCGGTAGGCTGCGGCCGTTCATGGCCACGAACTCCAGCACGTTGTCGAGCATGGCCGAGTCCGACCCCTCGCCGGCAATGATGGGGAGCACCTTCTCCAGGTCGGCCCCCATGACGGGCGAGTACAGCCCCGCCTCGCGCGCGCGGGTCCAGTTGGCGTTGCAGCGCAGCGTGTTGATCTCGCCGTTGTGCACGATGTAGCGGTTCGGGTGCGCGCGCTCCCACGAGGGCGTCGTGTTCGTGGAATAGCGCGAGTGCACGAGCGCCACCGCCGTCTCGGTGGAGGCGTCGTCCAAGTCGCGGAAGAAGCGGCGCATCTGGGTGGACACGAGCATGCCCTTGTACACGATGGTGCGCGCGCTCATGGAGCACACGTAGAACGTCTTGCCGGCAAGCCCCGGCTCCGCCGCCGCGCGCTTCTCCATCGTGCGGCGCGCGACGTACAGAAGCCGCTCGAACGCGTCGCCTGCCGGCGTGGCGTCGGGCCGTCCCAGAAACGCCTGCCTGATGGCGGGCATGCGCGAGCGCGCCATCTCCCCCAAGTCGTGCGGGTCCACGGGCACGTCGCGCCAGAACAGCAGCGGCACGCCGCAGCGCGCGCACCCCTCCTCGAACACGCGCGCGCCCGCCTCGGCGCCCGCATCGTCGGCGGGCAAAAACACCATGGCCACGCCGTAGTCGCCCTCGGCGGGAAGCAGGTGCCCGCATTTCTGCGCCTCCTTGCGGAAGAAGCGGTGCGGCACCTGGAACAGGATGCCCGCGCCGTCGCCGGTGTTGCGCTCCAGGCCCACGCCACCGCGGTGCTCCAGGTTCACGAGCACCGAAAGCGCGTCGTCTATCATCTGGTGGGAGCGCTTGCCCTTCAAGTGGGCGAGCGCGCCTATGCCGCACGCGTCGTGTTCGAACTCGCTTCTGTACAGCCCCGCCCCGAAACGGGCGCCCGTCGTCTCCTGCGCCATGTCGCTCCCTTGCAATGCAGGGCGCCCCCATTCCGGAAGCGCCCGCCGGTTTCCATCCTGCCAGTTTAGGGGAACGGGGCGCCGCGGTTGTTTCCGCAATGTTAAAGAAAGGCCAAAGGCGCGCCCGCGGGAGCGGGAACCGCGCGGGCGGCAGGCGGCGGGACGGGCCGGCGGGACGGGCGGCGCGGGCCGCCGGCCTCGGAAGCGGGCGGCGGGGCGGGACGGCGCGCAGGCGGGGCGCGCCCGTCCGCGGAGCCGCATGCGGGCAAGGCGGCCCGGCGCCGTGCGCCGCCGCGGCGGCGCAGGCCCTGCGCCTACCCCCGCAGGCGCAGGGCCGCGTCGAGCACCGCGTCGGCCAGGGCCGTCTTCGGCATGCGGGCAAGCTCTTTCACGCCGCCGGCCGCAACCAGCGCCACGCGGTTGTCGTCGGCGCCGAAGGCGCGCCCGTCGCCCACGTAATTGGCCACCACGAGGTCGGCGTGCTTCGAGGCCAGCTTCGCGCGGGCGTTTTCCACCACGTCCTCGGTCTCGGCGGCGAAACCCACCACCACCTGCCCCGCCCGCTTGCGCACGGCGCACGTTGCCAGCACGTCGGGGTTCGGCACCAGCCGCACCTGCGCGAGCGCCGCGTCGTCGCGGCCCTTCTTCAGCTTGCGCGGCGCCTCGTCGGCGGGGCGCATGTCGGCCACCGCGGCCGAGAACACGGCGAGGTCGGCTTCGGGGAACTCGCGCTCGGCGGCCGCGAGCATCTCGCGCGCCGTGCGCACGCGCACCACCCGCACGCCGTCGGGCGCGGGAAGCGCCACCGGCCCCGACACCAGCGCCACCTGCGCGCCGCGGCGAGCCGCGGCGCGCGCGAGGGCATAGCCTGTCTTGCCCGAGGAGCGGTTCGTCAGGCAGCGCACCGGGTCCAGCGGCTCCTCGGTGGGGCCGGCCGTCACCAGCACGCGCATCCCCGCCATGTCCCGCGCGCGCCCCGCCGCAGCGAGCGCCGCCTCCACGATGTCCCCCACCTCGGCAAGCCGCCCACGCCCCACGTCGCCGCAGGCCAGATACCCCTCCCCAGGCTCCACGAGGCGCACCCCGCGCCGCACGAGCGCCGCGAGGTTCTCCTGCGTGGCCGCCGCCTCGTACATTCCCGCGTTCATGGCGCACGCCAGCACCAGGGGGCTGCGCGTCGCGAGCGCGGTGGCGGTCAGCAGGTCGTCGGCTATGCCGTGGGCTATCTTGGCCGCCACGTTCGCCGTGCAGGGCGCGATGACGAACGCGTCGCACTCCTGCGCCAGCGACACGTGGTGGATGGGGTCCCCCGGCTCTTCGAACAGCCCCACGGCCACCGGCTCGCGCGTGAGCGCGCGGAAGGTCGTGGGACCCACGAACTCGCAGGCGTGCTCGGTCATGACCACCTTCACGCGCGCGCCCGCCTTCTGCAACCCGCGCACCACCTCGCACGCCTTGTAGGCGGCGATGCAGCCCGTCACGCCCACAAGCACGGTGGGGGCGCCGACGGCGGCGTCCGCCCGCGCACCGGAACCGCCTGCCGTCCCCCCGCCGGCGTCCGCCCGCACGGCGAAGGCCCCTTCGGCGGGGGCGCCGGCCGAACGCGCGGCACCCGCGACTTCCCCGGCGTCCCCGCCGGCGTCCGCCCGCGCGACCCCCGCGTTCGCTTCCTCAGGCATGAGACCCCCCTTCCACGTGCGGGCGCAGCACGTCCGCGAGCACCTTCACGTGGGCGCGGCTGCGGTCGAGGCACGGCACGTACACGAAGTCCCCCTCGCGCACCGCGCGCCCCTGCTCGCGCAGGCACGCGTGGAAATGCGGCTTCAGCACCTTCTCCACGTCGTAGAGCGTCTCCAGGCAATCGACGGCGAAGTTCGGGCACACCACGAACACGCGCCCCTCCCCCGCCTCGGCCCAGCGCGCCAGCACGTCCTTCGTGAAGGGCGCCAGCCATTCGCGCCCCTTGTCGAAGCGGCACTGGTAGCCGATGGTCCAGCGGTTGCGGTCGAGCCCCAGCTCTCCGGCTATCTGCAGGCTGGAGGCGCCGGTCTGCAGCTCGTAGGTGTCGCCCGCCTCTATGTCGGCAAGCGGGATGGAGTGGTAGGAGAACAGAAGCCGGTCGTCCGACGCCGGGTCGAACCCCGCATGCCGGATGGACGCGGCGATGGCGCGCACGTAAGTGGGCGCGTCGTGGTAGTTGTCCACGAAGTCCACGGGCACGTCCCAGCGCAGCTTCTTCAATGCGCGGGCAAGCGAGTCGGATACCGAGCCGGTGGTCGAGTGCGCGCTTTGCGGGTAGAGCGGCAGCACCACCAGCCGCGCGCAGCCCTCCTCCGCAAGCCCGCGCAGCGCCTCGGCCACCGTCGGGCTGCTGTAGTTCATCGCGTGGCGCACCACCGCCGCGCGCCCCTCGTCGCGAAACGCCGCGTTCAGGCCCGCCTCCAGCTTGCGGTGGGCAAGCGCGAAGGGCGACCCCTCGTCCGTCCAGATGCTGGCGTACTTCTCGGCGGAGGCCCTGCCCCGTTTCGGCAGGATGAAGAGGTGCAGGACGAACCACCACGCCACGCGGTTCATGGGCGCGATGCGCCTGTCCATCAGAAACCGCGCCAGGTACGCGCGCACGGCGCGGGGACGCGGCGCAGCGGGAGTTCCGGTGTTCACCAGCAGAACGCCGCAGGGATCCCCAGTTTGCATTCCTCGCTCACCTTCTCTAGCCAACGGGGCCGAAGGCGCCGGCGGGCGGCCGACCCCCGAAGCCCGTTTCAGTGTAGCCCCATCGACGCGGGCGGGGGGCCTCGCAGACGGAAAGACACGGAAAACCCGTCGCGCGCCCATCGGCGCGGAAGGCCGCGGCGTCACGCGGACAGGCGGGAACATCCAGGCGCGCCTTTTCACAGCCGAGGGCGGGGCGCGCCCTCGAGCAGCGCGAACACCTCCTCGCCCGCGCTCGTGCGCCCACGGCTGCGGCCCGCGAGGCCCGCGAGCGCACGCTCCAGGTCGCGCGGCAGCCCGTCGGCGAAGGAAAGCTCCTCCCCCGTCGCCGGATGCGCGAACTCCAGGCGGAAGGAATGCAGGAACTGCCGCTCCAGGCCCAACTGCGCGCGTGCGTCGCGCGGGGCGTGCGCGCAGTACACCGGGTCGCCCACCACGGGGTGTCGCGTGTACTGCATGTGCACGCGTATCTGGTGGGTGCGCCCGGTGAACAGCTTGCAATCCACCAGCGTGTAGCCGTCGTCGAATTCTCCGTGGTCGAAGCGCTCAAGCACCCTAAACGTCGTCACCGCCTCGCGCGCCGAAGGCACGTCGCGCACCGCCATGCGCGTCCGCTCGCCGGCCGAACGCGCGATGGGCGCGTCGATCATGCCGGTGTCGTGCGCCACCACGCCGTGCACCAGCGCAAGGTAGCGGCGATCGACCGCGCGGGCGCGGATGGCCTCCATGAGCGCCAGCCCGCACTCGTCGTCCTTCGCCGCCAGCATGAGGCCGCTCGTGTCGCGGTCGAGGCGGTGCACGATGCCCAGCCGGTCGCGCTCGCCCTGCACGTCGCACAGGTTCTGCGCGCCGCAGCGGTGGATGAGGGCGTTCACCAGCGTGCCGTCCTCGTGGTCCACCGACGGGTGGCACACCAGCCCCGCCTGCTTCGAGAGCACCAGCACGTGCCCGTCCTCGTAGCGCACGTCCAAGTCGATGGGCTGCGCCGCAAGCGGCGTGGGCTCGGGAGCGTCTTCCACCTCGTACACCACGGCGTCGCCGGCGCGCACGCACTGCCGCTTGGCGACGGGCGCGCCGTTCACCAGCACGCGCCCCTCCTCCACGGCGCGCGCGGCGGCGCTGCGGCTCGGGTAGAAGCCGCGCGCGGCCAGAAGCGCGTCGATGCGCGCGCCCGCATCCCCGGCCGTGGCCACATGGCACAGCGAGCGCGTCATCGGCCGTCCCGCCCGTCGCCCGCCCCGCCGCCGGCAGGCACGCCGCCGGCGGGGCAATTCCCGTCCGCCGAGCCTCCGGCGGCTGCAGGGGCGTCGTCGCCGGGACCTCCCCCGCGGGCGGCCGCCCCGCCGGCGCCGCCGGCACCCGCGGTGCCCTCGCCCCCGCCCTCCGGCGCCGCCGCTTCCGCACGGCGCCATTCCAGCAGCATCCCCGCCAGAAACAGCACGAACCCGCACGTCACGCCAATGTCCGCCACGTTGAACACGGGAAAGTCCATGAAGGCGAGGTCGATGAAGTCCACCACGTAGCCCTGTGCGAAGCGGTCGATGGCGTTGCCCACGCCTCCCGCCACCACCAGCGCCGCCCCCAGCACCTGCACGAGCGGGGCGCGCGGCGAGAACGCGAACAGGTAGACGCAGAGCACCGCGCACACCACCAGCGACATCGCGCCCAGAAACAGGGTCGAGTCGCTGAACATGCCCCAGGCCATGCCCGTGTTGTGCACCAGCTTGAAGCGGAACAGGCCAAGAAACGGCCCCGCCACCACCTCGCCCACGGAAAAGGCGTCGAAGTGCGCCTTGGTCGCGAGGTCGGCGGCAAGCCACGCCGCCGCCATGGCGGCGAACACGCCCGCGTTGCGCGCGCGCAGCGAGCGCGGCGCGGGCGTGTTCGCGCCGGCTGGCGCCACGGACGCTTCCCGTGCCGTCCCGGCCGGCGCGGGCACCCCCGCGCCCGCTTCCGGGCGGCTCCCGTCGGCCCCCGAACCCGGAGCCTCCGTCTCCGCGCCCGGGTGGCTCCCGCCCGGCGCCTCCGCGCCCGCGCCGCCCGTCATGTCGTGCCGTCCGTCCACGGAAGCCCGCCCTCAGGCTTCCGCGCCCGGAAAGCCGATGGCGTCGAGCACGTCGCCGCAGCGTTCGCACACGTCGGCATGCCGCGGGTTGCCGCCCAACTCGCGGTAGTTCCAGCAACGCGGGCACTTCTCGCCGTCGGCCGGCAGCACCTCGGCGGAAAGCTCCGCGCCCTCCCCTTCGGCAGAAAACTCCACACCGGAAACGATGAACAGCTCGGCCAGCACGTCGGCGCCGAACTCCTCCAGCCGCGCGAGGTCCTTCGGCGCGGCGTGCAGCACCACCTTCGCCTCCTGGCTCTTGGAAAGCTCCTTGCGCCCGCGCGCGTCCTCGAGCGCCTTGGTGGCCGTCTCGCGGGCGGCAAGCGCCGGCTCGAAGCGCGCGGCCTCGGCCTCCACGTCCTCGGGCAGCGCCGGGAGGAAGTCCGCGCGGCGCGGCCAGCCGGCCAGCTGCACGTTGTCCGGGCGCCCTTCCGCGCGCATGCCCGCGGGGTAGCACTCCCACACCTCGTCGGTGGTGAACGAGAGCACGGGGGCCAGCACCCGCACCAGCACCTCCAGCACGTTGGCGAGCACGCTCTGCACGGCGCGGCGGCGCGGGCTTGCCGGCGCCTCGGAGTACAGGCGGTCCTTCGCCACGTCCATGTAGACGCTCGAAAGGTCGTTCACGAAGTCGTAGCACGCCCGGTAGACCGCGTTGAAGCGGTACGACGCATAGGCGGCCTCCACCTCTTCCAGCAGAAGCGCCGCCTTGGCCATCACGTGGCGGTCGATGGGCTCCAAGTCGTCCCACGCGCCCACGAAGTCGGCGTTGCCGAAGTCGTCCAAACTGCCCAACAGGAAGCGGAAGGTGTTGCGGAAACGGCGGTAGGCGTCCGACACCTGCTTCAGGATGCCGTCGGAGATGCTCACGTCGCGGGAGTAGTCCACGCTCGCCACCCACAGGCGCAGCACGTCGGCGCCGTACTTCTCCATCACCTCGGCCGGGTCCACGCCGTTGCCCAGGCTCTTGGACATCTTGCGGCCTTCCTCGTCCACCGTGAACCCGCAGTGCATGACCGCCTTGTAAGGCGGCACGCCGTAGGCGCCCATGCTGGTCAGAAGCGAGGACTGGAACCACCCGCGGTGTTGGTCGGAGCCTTCCAGATACAAATCGGCCGGGAAGCGCAGGCCCTCGTCGGCGCGGTGCTTAAGCACGCTGGTGTTCGACACCCCGCTTTCCCACCACACGTCCAGGATGTCCTTCTCGGGCACCAGATCCATGCCGCCGCACTTGTCGCACTTCGTCCCGCGCGGCAGGTACTCGGAGGGCTTGCGCGTGAACCACGCGTCGGCGCCCTCGCGGCGGAAGAGCTCTATCACGGCGTCGAACGTCTCTTCGGTGGCCACCGTGGAGCCGCACTTCGCGCACTTGAACACCGGGATGGGCACGCCCCACGAGCGCTGGCGCGAAATGCACCAGTCGGGGCGGTCGGCCACCATGCTCCCGATGCGCCGCGAGGCCCACGCGGGAACCCACTCCACCTCGTCCTCTATGGCGGAAAGCGCCCGCTCGCGCAGGGAGTTCGCCTCCATGGACACGAACCACTGGTCGGTGGCGCGGAAGATCACCGGCTCGTGGCAGCGCCAGCAGTGCGGGTAGGAGTGCGTGATCTTCCGCTCGGCCACGAGCGTGCCCTGTTCGCGCAGCCAGTCGATGATGACCGGGTTCGCCTCGTCGGTGTCCAGCCCCGCGAACTGCCCCGCCTCGTCGGTGAAGCGCCCGTTGTCGTCCACGGGCATGAGCAGCGGCAGGTCGAATTCGATTCCCACCAGGTAGTCTTCCTGCCCGTGCCCGGGGGCGGTGTGCACGCAGCCCGTGCCGGTGTCCAGCGTCACGTGGTCGCCGTAGACGAGCGTGCCCTTCAGGTCGTGGCGCACCGGGCAGGTGTAGGAAAGCCCCGTGAGCTCGCGCCCCTTGAGGGTCACCGGCTCCCCGTCCGGCCCGCACGCGAACGCCCACGACTCCCAGCCGGCCACCTCGGCCACCTGCTCGGCCAAGTCGCGCGCCATGACCAGGTTCGACCCGTCCGCCTGCACCATCGCGTAGTCCGCGTCCGGCGCCAGCGACACGGCGGTGTTGGCCGGCAGCGTCCACGGCGTGGTGGTCCAGATGAGCACGTAGGCGTCGCCCGCGGCGCCGGCGGCCTCGAACACCCCCGGCATGGCGTCCAGCTTGAACTTCACGTAGATGGAAGGAGACGTCTCGTCGCCGTACTCTATCTCGGCCTCGGCGAGCGCCGTGTGGCAGCGCTTGCACCAGTGGATGGGCTTGCGGCCGCGGTAGACCGACCCGTCCAGGTACATCTTCTTGAACACCTCCACGTTGCCCGCCTCGTAGTCGGGCGTGAACGTCAGGTAGGGGTGCTCCCAGTCGGCGTTCACGCCCAGGCGTTTGAAGCCCTCGCGCTGCACGCCCACGTACTTCTCGGCCCACTCGCGGCAGAGGCGCCGCAGCGTGGGCTGGTCGGTCTCGGCCATCTTCTTGGGGCCGAGCGTCTTTTCCACCATGTGCTCGATGGGCTGGCCGTGGCAGTCCCAGCCCGGCACGTAGGGGGTGAAGAAGCCCTGCTGCGCGTGCGACTTGTTCACGAAGTCCTTGAGGATCTTGTTGAAGGCGTGCCCTATGTGGATGGGGCCGTTGGCGTAGGGCGGGCCGTCGTGCAGGATGTGCGGCCTGCCGTCCCGGTTCTTTTCCAGCACGCGCTCGTAGATGCGCTCCCGCTCCCATTTCTCCAGGCGCTTCGGCTCGTTCTCGGGCAGGTTGGCCCGCATCGCGAAGTCGGTCCGGGGGAGGTTCATGGTGTCTTTGTAGCCGTTAGCCACGGGTGGCCGCCTTTCTGTGTCCCGCACGCCCCGCGCGCGGGCGCGGGCGGGGCGGTATGCTCCAAACCGGTATAGTATAGCGAATGCCCGCGCTTTCCGCGCGGCGCCCCGCGACTTTTCCAAATTGTGGCAGGCCACGCGCGAAGAAAACAGTATACTTTCAAATTGCAGCGGGGAAGACGCCTTGCGCGGGCGCCACTTGGGACGCGCACGCGCCGCGCCGCCGGGCGCGGGCGCCGCCCCGCACGAGCCACACGCGAGAGGACACGCCCATGGATTTCGAACTTGTCACCGATTCGTGCTGCAACCTCACCGAAGACATGATAGACGACTTCGGGTTGCACATCCTGCCGCTCACCTTCATGGCCGACGGCGAGGACAGGGTGTACCAGAGCTACCTCAAAGGCGCGCGCACCAACCTGCAGGAGTTCTACACCATGATGCGCGAGGGCAAGGTGTTCCGCACGTCGCTGCCAAACCTCGCGGAAACCGAGGCGCTGCTGCGCGGGCTTCTGGAGGCGGGCCGCGACGTGCTCTACGTCGGCTTCTCGAGCGGCCTTTCGGGCACCTACGAGGCCACGTCGCTTCTGATGAAGGACCTCGCGCAGCAGTTCCCCGGCCGCAAGCTCTACGCCGTGGACACGCTGGCCGCCTCCGGCGGGCAGGGGCTTTTGGTGTGGCACGCCGTGCAGAGGGCGCGCGCCGGCGCCTCCATCGACGAGGTGCGCGACTGGCTGGAGGAGAACAAGCTGCACCTGGCCCACTGGTTCACCGTGGACGACCTCATGTTCCTCTTCCGCGGCGGGCGCGTGTCAAAGACGAGCGCCTGGGCGGGCACGCTGCTCAACATCAAGCCCGTCATGCACGTGGACGACGCGGGACACCTGGTGCCCCTTGAGAAGGTGCGCGGGCGCAGGAAGTCCCTGAACGCGCTCGTGGACCACATGGAGAAAAGCGCGCTTTCGCCCATCGGCGAACAGATGGTGTTCATCACGCACGGCGACTGCATCGAGGACGCCGAGTACGTGGCCGCGCAGGTGAAGGAGCGCTTCGGCGTGCCGGAGGTGGTCATCAACTACGTGGACCCCGTGATAGGCGCCCACTCCGGCCCCGGCACCATGGCCCTGTTCTTCCTCGCCGACAAGCGGTAATCGGTTCCGACGGCCTTGACGGCCGTCGGAACCACCCGACGCTGCGAAGCGCGGAAAGGCCCCGCCTTGCCGCTCCAAGGCTTCCTCACGTACACACGGTACGCATCGGAAGCCTTTCACGGCAATTCGGGGCTTTTCCGCGCTTCTCGCTGACCGCGAGTCAACCTGCGAGACAAGCATCGACAGACAATCGCAGGTTGGCGTCAGCAAGTCAGCGAGGGCGCCTCTGGCGAGTGCGGTTGGCGTGATCGAACATGCCCTCTGGCATGTTCGATTCCCGTCTATGCGCCCGGGCGGGCGCATCCTGCACGGCTTTGCCGGGCAGGATCGCG